>JBJOQI010000001.1:0-6124 GCA_046050045.1 Pseudomonadota bacterium
CTGATTGTTGCCGCGCAGGGCAAGTAACTATACGTCAGTATATGTGAAGAGCTGGGCCGACTATACTGACCGATGACTGCTGCGTTCTCTCCATCAGCCCCCTCACATTCCCCACGTCCCAGGCCCCGCCACGCCTCGTCCTGATCCCGCGTCGGGTCAGTTCGGCCGCAATGGCCCTGAGCGATGTGTGACCGGCGTTCCGGATGTCGGCGAGGACCGGTGCCAGGTCCGCCGCGAAGGCCGCCGCATTGGCCGAGACGGCTGCCCGCAGCGCTGCCCCGCCCTTCCCAGCCCGCCTGAGGCTCTCGGCGCCGTTCGGGTTGCCGAGCTTGACGCCGCGTGCCTTCGCGACCGCGAGGGCCTCCTTCGTCCGTCGCGAGATCGCTTCGCGCTCGGCCTCGGCCACCAGCGCCATGATCCCCACGGTCAGGTCATTCGCCTCCGGCATGTCGACGGCGACGAACCGGACACCGCTGTCGCGCAAGGCGAGCAGGAAGGCCGCGTTGCGGCTGAGGCGATCGAGCTTCGCGATCACCAGGGTCGCCCCGGTCACCTTGGCGAGGTGCAGCGCCTTGCCGAGTTCCGGCCGGTCGGCCCTGCGCCCGCTTTCGACTTCGGTGAATCGCGCCAGGACCTCTGCCCCGCGCGAGGCCGCGAAGTCGCCGATCACCTTGCGCTGCGCCTCAAGCCCGAGCCCGCTGGCTCCTTGCCGCGCCGTCGAGACCCGCTCGTAGGCCACCAGCCGCTGTCCTGCCGCCATCCCTGCCCTCCCCCGTACAGACCTGCCAAACGTTCGTTGCGCAGGTCTGTACGATAGGTCTCGGCCAGGAGTGTAGTCGGAAGATCGGGTGCGAACCTTGCTTCACTGCGCAACGGGAGGTCGACGGTCAAAATTTTCTCAATGACGTTTACTCGCCGTTAACCATAAGCTGGCAGACCTGAACTGCGCAGGGACGCATCCCGAACGAGGTCCTCCGCTCTGGCCTCTGACGGCCCCCGCGCATCGTCCTTGCAGCAGGCCGGGGTCCGCTGCCAGGGTGGATTTGCGCGGGGCGGTTTCCTGCCCTAACGGATGATCGTTCTTCAGGTTCGCGGTCATCGACCGCTCCGCGCAACTCTCTTCTCCCCTCCTCGTGTTTTCGTCCTTGCAGTCGGCCGGGGTCCGCTGCCAGGGTGAACCTGCGCGGGGCGACACGCTGCCTCGGCGGATGCTCGATCGTCCAGTCGTCGAACATCAGCCGCCCCGCGCACCTTCACCTCGGTCACGGCCGCCGACTCGCCGGGCACCAGGTTCTTGGCAGGCAGGGCTGACATGAACGGCGTCGCGACTGTTCAAGACCACCTTTGCATGACTCCCCACGCACGACTCTGGTCACACACATTCCCAGGAGATAGGGTGACCCTGTGCAGGGCGGTATCCTGCCCGCGTGCAAAAGTTGTTCCCACATCTCTGCGCAAACCGCCCTGCACGCCAGATTGCTTGCACTCGCCGTTAACCATTCTGCGTCATGGTGGGTCTGCGCGGGGCTGGCCCCAATCCATCCCGGACGTCCTCCCCCGACATGTCCGGGGCCCCGCGTACCTCCCACCAGATCAGGACACCGGACGCTATTGAGGCGGACCATCCTTAGCTAACACTTTTTCAATCCGGACCATGCATCCTAGCTTTGCGCGGGTGCAGCTCACTTTTCCATCGTGTTGCCAAACCTTGCTCGGCTGTCCCCGCGCAACTCCCTCAAGAGCAGGACTTTCTCGGAGCAACGAATGCAGGCAGGTTGCCGCACTTGCCGCGTTCTTTCTCTGTCATGTCCACCCTGCAGCGGCCAACCAGAACCGCCGAACGCGGCACTAGTCGGGCGTAGGCACACGAGTTACGATAAGGGCGTGCAGGGCGGTGTTCAGTTCACATGCGAATGCAGTTTCCGCTATATTCGCAAACCGTCCTGCACGCCAGATCGCCTGCACCCGCCGTTAACCATTCTGCGTCATGGTGGGTCTGCGCGGGGCTGGCCCCAATCCATCCCGGACGTCCTCCCCCGACATGTCCGGGGCCCCGCGCACCCTCCTCCAGCCGGAAGCACAGACGCGACCAAAAAGCTCCGGGACGGTAGCGCTTCATTAACCATGTTCGGGCAAACCTGTTTCTGCGCGGGGCTCCGATTTCTTCTCCGAGAGTCGCAGGTCTGCCCACACTGCTCCGCGCACCCCCTTCCCCTCCCCCCACTCTTACAGCTCCGCGCTCTTCGGATCGATCTCGATCACCCTGCGGTTGCGGGGCAGTGCCGTGGCCGGTGCGGCTACCTCGTCACCCGCCTCGACGACGGTCCGGAATATCACCGTCACAGGTTCCTCCTGGTCGGCCATGGCCCTGATCCTGCTGCGCGACGCGGGCGTGAGGCCAAGCTCGGCCATGAAGCGGGCCATCAGGTCAAGCTGGCGGTTCACGATGCCGAGCCAGGGGTTCTGCTGAACGTAGCCCGAGGGCGTCCGCATCATCACCGGCGTCTCGCGCAGCTTCTCTTCCGCCTCGACCCATCGCCCGTAAGCCTGGCAATAGGCTGCGAGCACCGCGCGGTCGATCTGCGAGACCACGCCCATGCGCACGAGGATCTCGGCGATCCGGTGCCATTCCGCGCGGGCGGCCGCGTTCAGGTGGTCGGGACAGTCCGGCAGGCGGTCGGGCGGCACCGGCTCGTCGGCGTTGTAGCCGCGCTTGCCGGGATTGCCGTTGGCACGACGCAGCGCCGTCGGGGTGGGTTTGCGCCCGCGCATCGCCCTAACTTCTCCCCCAGGTCGCAAAGAGGCGGCGCAGCAGATAGGACCGCAGGAGCGAGACGAGGGTGAAGACGACACCGATCACGAGGTGATCGCGGGCAGGGATGATCAGTCCGAAGCGCGGGAAGACGGCGTGCTGGGTCAGGACCGCCACCACGAACCCGACCCCGACATTGGCCAGGGCCTCGAAGATGGAGGCCGCACGGGACTGGGCGGCCCGCCTCATGGTTCCGTCTCGACAAGGATCGCGGCCGGGAGCGTGTCGTCGCCGTCCGGCGGCGCGAGGCCGAGCTGGCGCTGGCGTTCGGCGATGCGTTCGAGGCGCTCCCGGAGCAGCGCCATCGCATCCCCTGCCCCGGGTTCCCGGGCCTCACCGAGGCTGACGGCCACCTCGGCGGTCTCGCGCCAGCCGGCTTGCGTCTTCAGAAAGAAGATCATCGCGACCACGTTGCCGGCGCGCGCCTTTGCAATCAGGCTCTGGGCCACCGCCCCGATGGCCCGGGCCCGTCCTCTTTTGTAACGTTCGGCAATCGAGGGGTCGCGCTGGATCATGGCGAAGAACGTCGTCCGGCCGATGCCGAAGTAATCGGCGATCTGCTCGGCCGTCAGCACCGCGGCGAGGGTCTCGACCTCGGCGATCTGGGCCTCGCTCAGTGTGATTGCTGGACGTCCCAAGATCAGGTCACGCCTCCTGGCCCGTGGTGATGCCCGCGCTGGCGCCCGGGCTGTCGGGTTCGACCGGCGGCCTGCGTTCGGCCCGGACCTCGGCATAGCTGCGGCCGTCGCCCGCCAGACGCGCTGTCCCGCCGGTGAAGTCCTGCCAGCGCAGGACCGCCACGTCGACGTAGGCCGGGTCAAGCTCGACCGCGAGGCAGACCCGCCCCGTGGTCTCGGCCGCGATGAGCGAGGTCCCCGATCCCGAGAAGGGCTCGTAGACCGCCTGGCCGGGCGCGGCGTTGTTCAGCATCGGCCGCCGCATGCACTCGACCGGCTTCTGCGTGCCGTGGATGGTCTCGGCATCCTGGTTCCGCGAGGGGATCTGCCAGAGCGTCGTCTGCGTGCGGTCCCCCGACCAGTGCGACTTGCCCTTGCGGCGCACCGCATACCAGGTCGGCTCGTGTTGCCAATGGTAGTCGCCGCGGGAGAGCACCAGCCGCTCCTTGGCCCAGATGATCTGCGCGCGGATGTCGAAGCCCGTAGCGATCAGGCTCTCGGCCACCTCACCCGCATGCAGCGCGCCATGCCAGACATAGGCCACCTCGCCGGTAAAGAGCGCCCAGGCCTCGCGCCAGTCGGCGCGGGTGTCGTTCAGCACCTTGCCGGTGCGCTTCGTCCTTGTACCGCCAAGCGTGTTGCGCCAGGCGGGGTCGTAAGCCACGCCATAGGGCGGATCGGTCACCATCAGATGCGGCCGGACCTCGCCCAGGACCGTCGCGACCGTCGCGGCATCGGTGGCGTCACCACAGATCAGCCGATGGGCCCCAAGCAGCCAGAGGTCGCCCGCACGTGTCACCGGCACTGCCGGCACCGGTGGCACCTCCTCCTCGCGCGGATCGGCCTCGGCCAGCCGGAACAGCGCATCAAGCTCGGCTGCCTCGAAGCCGAGATCGGCAAGCTCCATGCCGAGATCCCGCAGATCGCCGAGTTCCAGCGCCAGGAGGTCGCGGTCCCAGCCTGCGGCCTCGGCCAGCCGGTTGTCCGCGAGGATGTAGGCCCGCTTCTGCGCCGCGCTCAGATGCGCAAGTTCGATCACCGGCACCTCGGTCATCCCAAGCTGCCGCGCCGCCAGTACCCGGCCATGGCCCGCGATGATGCCGTTGTCGCCATCGATCAGCACCGGGTTGGTCCAGCCATACTCCCGGATCGATCCCGCGATCAGCGCCACCTGACCCGGGCTGTGCGTGCGCGCGTTCCGGGCATAGGGGATCAACTGGTCGATCGGGCGCCAGGTGATCGCCAGGTCCCGCACCGCCGTCACGGTCCGCGTCTCCTCAAGGCTCTGCTGTCGGGTCATGGCCCCCCGGGGTGACAAATCCGCGGGCGTCCCTGCGCCTGCCATGGCACTATAACACACCTATTAAGTGACTGTAATCGTGACATTTAATGACAGATGACGACATCGGGCGACAGTCGGGCGTGGGCGGGCCGAAGGGCCTCCGTCATGCAACCGACAATCCGTCGAGGCGGATCAAGTCGGCAGGCCGCCGTGACCGGCGATGCAACAGATGCAACGTGTGAATACGGTCTTTGCCCCACGCGCGCGCGTGAAGGAAATCATGTTCTGATGTGTTGCATCTGTTGCAGGCATCGGCCGACCGCCCTGCGCGTCACGGCGCACAACACCAGCCAGGCGCGACCTCGCACGCTGCTCAGGTGGGTCGTCTGAGTTGCCGTCCGTTCATCGGCCATCGCGCGCGCCGTCGCGTCTTGCATCGAACGCACTCTTCATCTTCCCGGTGTCGGTTGGTGAGCCCTTGAGAGAAGGCATAGGACGACCAGCCCCGGTGAGAACCGAGGCCGGTCCGCCCTGCCTTCAGCTGTCCGTGTCGGTCGGAGCCGCCCCGTCGCTTCAGGCCCCCGGGAACGCCTCGACCCTCGCCCCGAGGTTGGTCGCTACAGTCGACACCGGGTCCGGTGCCGGGGGACGCGCTTCGACCGTTCGGACTGCGCCTGACCTCTGTCCCCGCCCCACGGTTGATCCGTCTTCACACCGGCGCCGCGGTCATCGCAACCCACCACCGGTGCGGATCCGGCATGCATCATCACGTATACCGGCAAGAGCAATATACCAGATCGATAAGTTGCTGATAAGATTGAGATTTTACGCCAAACGCCGCCAAAAGGCGACAAAGGGCGTCACGTATTGGACTTCGTTTCCTGCGCGCCTATCCTTGGCACGAACAGCATGGGTCAGTGCAATCGATTCGCGTTTTGTTCTTCTGTCGGTCAACGGCGGCCGGCCGGCATCGGATCGCACGACCCGTGAGTGGGTTTAGAATGGCCTGTCAGGCGGAGCGGGGAATTCAGGGGGGTGATGCGCAGAGATGACGTCCCGCCCGATTGACGCCCGGGAAGTGTTTCAGCCTCGCTCTCCTGACGCTGCGGGGCCTTGCGAGTGAGGACCAGTGGAGATGACGTTGAAGAAGATCGAATTCGCCCGAGCATGGGCGGACAAGGCCGTCGCGGACTATCTCCGGACTGAAGTTTCGATCCAGGAAGGGCCGAGCGCCAGTTGGGCCTGGTGGCGGTTTGGGCTGGAGTATGTGACGGGCGCTGGATCAACCTACATTCAGGTGCCACTAGAGAACGCAGAAAGTCTACATGACCTCGCTTTGATCGACGACGATAT
>JBJOQI010000002.1:0-10210 GCA_046050045.1 Pseudomonadota bacterium
GCCCGAGAAGAGGCGGCCGCGCAACCGGGCCAGCACGGCGGGATGCTGCCCGAGCGTGACCTCCATCTTGTGTGCCGTGCCGTTCGAGCCGACGGCATAGGGAATGGCCGCCCGATCAAGCCGGTCGAGCACGTCGACAACGCCGTCGATCAGCGGTGTGCCTTCGGCGAGGCGGGTGTAGAGGCGGTCGTAGAAGGTGTCGACCCAGTCCTCGGGAAGCGGGACGCCGAGACCACGGGCACGCTGCCAGAGCCCGGCGATGGTGCCGCCGATGAATCTCCGCTCCATCTCGTCATGCGACATCGGGTGGCCGCGCGCGGCGAAATCCTCAACCAGAAGTTCGAGGCCGATGCCCTCGCTGTCGACGATCACGCCGTCGCAGTCAAAGAGGACGGCGGCGGGCCTCATCTTGCGGCCTCAAGGATGGTGATCAGCGTGTCGCCGTACTTGCGCTGGTCGGACAGGGTGAAGCCGGCGGGCAGGTCGGGCGGCGTGCTTTCCTCCCAGACGATGGTTGCGCCCGGCGCGACCCAGCCCCCGTCGCGCGCCGACACAAGTGCCCGTTCGCCGAGCCCCTTGCCATAGGGAGGGTCGAGGAAGACGAGCGAGAAGGGCGCGCCCCGGTTCACCCCGAGGCCGGTGGCATCGCGACGGAACAGGTCGGTTACACCTTGGGCCTGCATGAGGTCAATGTTGCGCCGGATCAGGGCGCGCGCCGCGGCCCCATCGTCGACGAAGGTGACACGTGACGCGCCGCGCGACAGCGCCTCGAGCCCGAGCGCGCCGGTCCCGGCGAAGAGATCGAGCACGCGGGCGCCCGCGACCGGATTGCCATATCCGCCATTCAGCAGCAGGTTGAAGATCGCCTCGCGCACACGGTCAGAGGTGGGGCGCAGATGTGCCGCAGCGTCGCCGTCGCCCACTTCGGCCAGTTTCAGTCCGCGCCGTGCCCCGCCGATGATGCGCACTATTTCAGCAGGGCCTTGAGGTTGGTGGCCGGGTCCGCGATGACCGCGGCGTCAGGGGATTTGCCGGCCTCGATCAGGCGCTTGCCGATCATGTAGGCCTTGGCGTCGTTCATCGCGTCGACAGCCAGCAACGTCTCGCCGCGATAATACCAGAACGAGACCGCGCCATCCTCGCCCGGGCGGGTGACGATGCGGTCGTAGCCGGTGTTCAGCCCGGCGATCTGCAGTTTCAGGTCATACTGGTCGGACCAGAACCAGGGCGCGGCGACATAGGGTTGTTCGGCACCCATGATGTTGTCGGCTACGGCCTCGGCCTGTTCGATGGCATTGCCCACGCTTTCCAGCCGGATTCGTCCGCCCTTCCAGGGAAAGCTCGCGCAGTCGCCTGCGGCCCAGACATGGGCGGCCGAGGTACGGCCGAACGCGTCGGTGCGGATGCCGTTTTCCAGGGCGATGCCCGCGGCCTCGGCCAGGGCGGTCGCGGGGGTGATGCCGACACCGGCGATCACGAAATCGGCCGCAATCTCGCGCCCGTCGGTCAGGCGCGCGCCGCTGACGCGACCTTCGCCCAGCAGCCGGTCAAGGCCCGTGCCTTCGTGGATGGTCACGCCATGCGCCTGATGCAGGGCCTTTATGTAGGCCGAGGTTTCCGGCGAGGCGACGCGCTGCAGGATGCGCGGGGCCATTTCGATGACCGTGACCTCGAGGCCAAGCTTTGCGCCGACGGCCGCGGCCTCGAGCCCGATGTAGCCGCCGCCGATGACCAGAAGCCGCCGCCCTTTGGTGAACTCGGGCTGCATGGCGTCGACATCGGCAAGCGTGCGCACCACGTAGACGCCGCCCAGGGCCCCGCCGATGGCTGCGGGCAGCCGGCGCGGCACCGACCCGGTGGCAAGGACGAGATCGTCGTAGCCGATGGCCTCGCCCGCCAGCGTGACAGTGCGCGCGACGGTGTCGATGGATTGCACGGGTTGGCCGAGGCGCAGCTCGACCTGTTGTTCGGCCCAGAACTCGGCATTGCGCAAGTAAAGCCGCTCCAGCTCCATCTCTCCAAGCAGATAGGCCTTGGACAGGGGCGGACGCTGGTAGGGCGGAACCGGTTCCTCGCCGATCAGGGTGATGGCACCGGCGAAACCCTGGCCGAGCAGACGCGCGGCGACGGACGCACCGGCCTGACCGGCCCCGACAATGACGACACGTTCCGGCATTCGGCTGCAACTCCCCACTGGCCTGCGGCGGCGCGGACCCTATATGAGCGGGTCATAACACGCAACGCGAGGGACTTTCGCCAATGACGATCTCTGAGGGAAAAGAGCTGCCGGATGCCAAGCTGGTGCGGATGGGCGAGAAGGGACCAGAAACCGTGTCGCTTCAGGCCCGGCTGAAGGGCCGCAAGGTCGTGCTTTTCGCGCTGCCCGGCGCCTTCACCGGCACCTGCTCGACTATCCACATGCCAAGCTTCGTGCGCACGGCGGACGCCCTGCGTGCCAAGGGCGTGGACGAGATCATCTGCATTTCCGTCAATGACCCCTTCGTCCTGAAGGTCTGGGGCGAGGCGACCGGTGCCGACAAGGCGGGCATCACGCTGCTGGGCGATGCCGACGGCAGCTTTACCCGCGCGCTCGGGATGGACTTCACCGCGCCGCAGATCGGGCTGGTCGGCCGGTCGAACCGCTATGCCGTGGTGGTCGAGAACGGGGTCGTGACCCATGCCAACATCGACAAGCCCGGCGAGTGCAACTTCTCGACCGGCGAGGCGCTGCTCGAGGCGATCTGACCTCAGCGCTCCTGCGCGCGGATTTCGCAGAGCGACAGGGCCGGGGCCGAGTGGTCACGCACCACTTCGGCGGCCCCGGCCAGACGGTCCATCGTGCCCGCGAGCTTCAGGTCGAGCACGGTCAGGCCCTGGGCATCATGGGTGGTCAGGGTGACGTCCACGATGTTGTAGACGTTGCGCCATTCGGGGTGGTGGTTCAGCTTTTCGGCGGCAAGGGCCGCGCGGGACATGAAACCCCAGGCCTCGCTGAAGGACCGGAAGCGCCAGATCTTGCGCAGCGCATCCCGCTCGGGGATCGCTTCCCAGCCCGTGGCTGAAAGCGCGCCAAGGGTTTCCTGCCGCTCGGCCACGGTCAGACGTACTGCCATCACGCGTCTCCCTCGACCTCGCCACGGGCGTCCTTCACCGAACGGCGGAACGGGCCGTAGGCGGTCATCACTTCGATGTCCTGTCCGACGGCGCGTCGTTCCTGCTGAAGATAGGACGCAACGGCGGATCTGAAACCCTTGTCGGCGATCCAGTGCAACGAATGCGTGGCGACCGGCAGATATCCGCGCGCCAGCTTGTGTTCGCCCTGCGCACCGGCCTCGACCCGCGACAGGCCGGCGGCGATGGCGGCCTCGATGGCCTGGTGGTAGCAAAGCTCGAAATGCAGGAAGGGGTGGTGCTCGACGCAACCCCAGTAGCGCCCGAACAACGTATCGCGACCGATGAAGTTGAGCGCGCCGGCAACCGCGGTTCCGTCGCGTTCGGCCAGAACCAGAAGCACATCGTCGCGCATGGTCTGGTGAAGGACGTCGAAGAAAGCGCGTGTCAGGTAGGGGCGGCCCCATTTGCGGCTGCCGGTGTCCTGATAGAAGGTCCAGAAGGCATCCCAGTGCCGGGGCTGCAGGTCTTCGCCGGTCAGGCGCCGGATCGTGCCGCCGAAGGACTGCGCCCTTTCACGCTCCTTGCGCAGGGCCTTGCGCTTGCGGGCGGCAAGATCGGCCAGAAATGCGTCGTAGGAGGGGTAGCCGCGATTGGTCCAGTGGAACTGCTCGGACAGCCGCGGCATCAGCAGGTCTTCGTGGCGTTGCGCCTCGTCCCCGGTGCAGAAGGTGATGTGCAGCGAGGACATCGCATTCGACCCGGCAAGCGAAACCGCCGCCCGGATCAGCGCATCGGCAGCATGGTCCCAGCCCGGCGCGGTCAGCAGGCGGCGGCCGGTGACGGGGGTGAAGGGCACCGCGACCTGTAGCTTGGGGTAGTAGCGTCCGCCCGCGCGTTCCCATGCCTCGGCCCAGCCATGGTCAAAGATGTATTCGCCCTGGCTGTCGGACTTTACGTAAAGCGGCGCGACCGCGACAATCTGGCCCCCTGCCCGCGCGACGAGAGGGCGCGGCAGCCAGCCGGTGCCGGGGCCGACCGAGTCCGAGATCTCGAGCGCGGACAGGAAGCGGTGCGTGGTGAAGGGGTCAGCGGGCCGGCCGCCCCCGGCCGCCTCGGGGCAAGCGCAGGCATCCCAGTCGGCAGCGGCGATGCTGCCGACGCCTTCCGCGACGCTGACCGTGATCTCGGTTCCGTCCATGCCTGACCTTCTGCCCTGAAAGCGGTCAAATGGCGCGTTCCGCCGGGCGGGCAAGCCCGGTCAGGCGGCGTAACCCTCGAAAGTGATGTTGTGGGCGATGCTGCGTGCCTGAGCCTCGGCTTCCGGGGACTTGATCGTCCAGCACAGGATGGCGGCCCCGGCGGCCTTCAGTTCGGCCACCCTTGGGCGTTCCAGATCGCTGGCCTGATGCGATATGAAACTCGACTGGGTGCGGTCATAATCCGGGATCTCGCGCAGACGGGCGCAGACCTCGGGGGGGATCGGCGCGCAAAGGGTCGGATCATAGGCTTCGGTCGTCAGGCCGCGCGGCAAGCCGGGCGCGAGGCGGGCCATATGCGCAATGCAGTGCGGATTGAACGCCATGACCGCGACCGGCCCGGTATAGTCGGCCAGATCTGCGGCAACCGCCTGTTCCAGGACACCGTCGGTATCCTCCATCGTGTTCCAGTTTTCCTTGATCTCGATCAGCAGGGGCACCCGGCCCGCGACCAGGGCCAGCACCTCCTTCAGGGTCGGAATCGTGTCGCTGCTGCCGCGCAAGGCCGTGTGACCAAGTTCGTCTGCGCTGTAGTCACGGAACGCGCCCGTCGCGTCGGTCAGGCGCTCCATGTCATCGTCGTGAAAGACGATGGCCACGTCATCGGCGCTGCGCTGGACATCAAGCTCGATCCCGTAGCCCGCGGCGATGGCAGCGCGGAACGCGGACAGGGAATTCTCGATCACGCCCTTGCTCTGGTCATGATAGCCGCGATGGCAGAGCGGCAGGCGCAGGAAGGCTTCGGGAAGTGGCACGCGCATCAGGCAATCTCGGCGATGGCTTCGATCTCGACGGCGACGCCCAGGGGCAGGCTGGACGCCGAGACCGCGCTGCGGGCGTGGCGGCCTGCATCGCCCAGCACCGCCACCAGAAAGTCCGACGCGCCGTTGATGACCTTGGGCTGGTCGGTGAAGTCCGCGGTCGAGTTCACGAATCCCACCAGTTTCACCATGCGGCGAAAGCGCGACCAGTCACCGCCGCAGGCGGCCTTGATCTGGGCCAGGATAGCGACGGCACAGGCCTGAGCCGCGGCAGCCCCCGCAGCAACATCCAGTTCCTGCCCGAGCTTTCCGGTGATCAACCCGGCACTGTTGCGGCTGATCTGGCCCGAGACATGCACCAGCGTGCCCACCTGCACGAAGGGGACGTAGTTCGCCGCGGGTGCGGGCGCATCCGGAAGCACGATCCCAAGCTCGCCCAGCCGCGCTTCGATCTGGCTTGTCATGTCCTGCATCCTTCTTCTGCCGCGGGGCACTGCGGGCCGCGCAGCGGGAAGCTATCCGCCCTTTTCGGCAAGGGGAAGACAGGACCAAAACGGCGCAGGAGGGGAAATCCGCCGGATCGCCGGGGCGACAGGCCGCCGCCTTGCAACTGCGGGCGGGCGCATCTAAGGCTTTGGCAACCGGGGCCGTCCATTCTGGTGGCCCGGACCGACGCTTTGCGCCGGAGGAACCCTGTGATGCGCCTTCGATTTCTGACTGGTCCGTTCTGCGGCCTGCTTCTGGTGACCCTGGCCGGGGCCTGCACGAAGGCCACGCCAGGCGCTGAATACAACGACCCCTACGAGGCGCAGAACCGCGCCGTCCATGACCAGAACAAGGCGCTGGACCGGTTCCTGTTCGGCGCGCCTGACCGGAAAGGGGTGGTGCCGACGCTGCCCGCACAGGTGGCCGACGGGCTTGGCAACGTGGCCTCGAACCTTGGCGAACCGGGGGACGTGGTCAACAGCCTGCTGCAGGGCCGGCTTGAGCCTGTCGTCACCAATACCTTCCGCTTCGTCATCAATACGACGGTCGGGATCGGCGGCATCTTCGACCCGGCGACCGCCCTGGGCCTGCCCGAGAACGACACCGATTTCGGCCAGACGCTCGCGGTCTGGGGCGCGGGCGAAGGCGCCTATCTGGAATTGCCGATCATGGGCCCCTCGACCGAGCGCGACCTGGCCGGGATGATCGTCGATTTCGCTCTGGATCCGGTCGCGGCGCTGGCCGGGCCCGAGAATGCAGGCATTGCCACGGCCGCGCGGGTCGGTTCGGCGGTGGGAAGCCGCCAGCGCTATTCCGATACGGTCGAGTCGATCCTATATGAAAGTGCGGACAGCTATGCCCAGGCCCGCCTGCTGTATCTGCAGAACCGGCGGTTCCAGATGGGCGAGGAAGCCGAAGAGTTTGACCCGTTCGAGGACCCCTATGCCGAGTGATCTTTCCCGCCGTTCTGTCCTTGCCCTCGTTCCCGGTGCCGTGATGCTGGCGTCCGTGCCTGGCGTTGCGCAGGCGATCACGGTCGATCAGGCGCGCGGCCTGATCGACAAGCTGGTGGCCGAGATCAACAGCGTCATCAACTCGGGTGCGTCGGAAGGCGGAATGTACCCGAAGTTTGAAAGCATCTTCGCGCGTTATGCCGATGTCAGCTACATCGCGAAAAGCGCCCTCGGCCCGGCGGGCCGCGCCGCAAGTGGCAGCGAGATTTCGGCCTATACCAGGGCCTTCCAGGGCTATATCTCGCGCAAGTACGGACGGCGGTTCCGCGAGTTCATCGGGGGCGAGATCGTCGTGCAGGACGCCAAGCCCCTGAAGAGCTACTTCGAGGTCGTCTCGCAGGCGAAGCTGAAGGGGCAGGCCCCCTTCGAGGTGCGCTGGCATGTCGTTGACCGGGGCGGCAAGAGCCTGTTCTTCAACCTCATCATCGAGGGCGTGAACATGCTTGCCGCAGAGCGGACCGAGGTCGGTGCCATGCTCGACAAGGCCAAGGGCTCGATCGGCGGGCTGACGCAGGCGCTGAACGCCGCCTGATCAGTTGCCGCCGCGCAGGATGCGACCCAGAACGTCGATCAGGATCTGATCGGCCACGGGGCCCTGGGGCGCCTGTGGCTGAGGGGCCGGCGCGGTGCCCGCGAAGGGGTCCTGCTGCTGGAAGATCGGTTCCTGCGGCAGTTCGGACGGATGCATCATCGGCAGGGGCGTGACGGGAACCCCCTCGTTCACCCGCACCATGACCTCGTGCCAGATTTCGGCGGGCAGGCCGCCGCCGGTCACGCCGCTCAGGGGCTTGTTGTCGTCGTATCCCATCCAGACGCCGGCCACGTAGTCGGCCGTGAAGCCGATGAACCAGGCGTCGCGCGCGGCCTGGGTGGTGCCGGTCTTGCCCGCCGCCTCGCGGTCGGGCAGCTTGGCGCGGCGGCCCGTGCCTTCCTCGATCACCCGGCTCATCATGTAGGTCAGCTGGCGTGCTGCGTTTTCCGAGATCACGCGTTCGCCCAGGCCGCCTTCCTGGCCCATCAGGGGCTCGTCGTCGCCCTGAAAGCGCAGGTCGGTCACGCCGTAGGGCTTGACCGAAGACCCGCCGTTCAGAATGCCCGCATAGGCACCGGTCATCTCGATCAGGGTCGATTCCGAAACGCCAAGCGCGAGGGCCGGGCCCTCGGCGAGCGACGTGGAAAAGCCGAAGTCGTTGGCCACTTGGCGCACCGCGTCCAGCCCGACGGCCTGGCTGACGCGCACGGTCGCGGTGTTGATCGAATTGGCAAGCGCCTCGGTCAGCGGGATGATGCCGCGGTAGCCCTCGTCGTAGTTTTCCGGGCACCAGTCGCCCGAGCCCTTCACGTAAAGGCAGATCGGCGCGTCCTCGACCGTCGAGTTCATCGTGTAGCCCATGTCGAGCGCGGCCGCATAGACGAAGGGCTTAAAGGTGGACCCGGTCTGGCGCAGTGCCTGCGTCGCGCGGTTGAAGGCGCCCGAGACCTTGGTCTCGCGCCCGCCGACCATGCCGCGAACGGCACCGTCAGCCGACATGATGACGATTGCCGCCTGCGCGGCGGAGCCTTCCTTGACCTTGGTCTCGAAGACATAGGCCAGTGCCTCTTCGGCGGCCTTCTGGATGCGCTGGTCGAGCGTGGTGCGGACGATCACGTCCTCGGTCGTGGCGCTGGTCAGGAAGGACGGGCCGGTTTCCATCAGCCAGTCGGCGAAATAGCCCCCGGCCTTTTGCTCTGCGGCCTTTGACAGGCGGGCCGGGTTGGCGCTGGCCTGCTGATAGGTCGCGTCGTCCAGATAGCCCTGGTCGCGCATCAGGGACAGGATCACCGCGGCGCGGTCCTGCGCGCGTTGCAGGTTGTTCGTGGGCGCATAGTAGGACGGGGCCTTGAGCAGGCCTGCCAGCATGGCGGATTCGGCGGGATCGACCTCGTTGGCGGATTTGCCGAAGTAGCGTTGGGCCGCCGCTTCGAAGCCGCGCGCGCCCGCACCCAGATAGGCGCGGTTGAAATAGAGCGTCAGGATCTCGTTCTTGGAGAACTTGGCCTCGAGTGCGAAGGCGAAGGGCACTTCCTTGATCTTGCGCCAGACCCCGCCCTGGCGGCAGTCGTCTTCGTATTCGGTCTCGGACTTCCAGACCTTGGGGTCGTAGACGACGCCCAGGCAAAGCAGTTTTGCGACCTGCTGGGTGATGGTCGAACCGCCATTGCCCTCCAGCGGGCCGCGCCCTTCGGCGAGGTTAATGCGGACGGCGCTGGCGATGCCGCGCGGGCTGATCCCGAGGTGGCGGAAGAAGCGCTTGTCCTCGGTCGCGACGACGGCGTTCTTCAGGTCGGGCGACACGGTTTCGGCGGTGATGCTACCGCCGAAAGTCTCGCCGCGCCAGGCAAAGACCTTGCCGTCCTGGTCGAGCATGGTGACCGACCCGCGGGTGCGTGCGTCGATCAGGCTGTCGAGATCAGGAAGCTGGGCATAGAAATAGGCCGTGGCAAGGCCGACCACCATCGCAAGCACTGCGGTGACGCGCCAGCCGATGCCCCAGATCACGCGCCAGACAAGGCGGAAAAGGCCAAGGAACGCGCGCACGAAGATGTTGCCGCCGGCCCGCCGGGGCCGTGCCTTGGCCGTTGTCCGGGCCGGTTTCTTCGGCGCAGGTTTCGGTTCGCGCGGCGGCTCTTGCCGCGCTGCGAACCGCCGCTCTGCGACGAGGGGGGGACGTTTGCCGCCCTTTGACGCCATGACTGCCTGTTTCCGCTGCCTGCCTGCTTTTGCCACGAACCATACCCCGGGAGAGGGGGAATGTGGAGCGGCTTGGCATCACGATTCGGTTGCAATGATGCCTGTTTTTTAGTCGAACTGATGAATTTGTATAATTTTTGGGCGGAATCTCTGCCGTGATGCAGGTGGCCTGCTCCGCCAAACCTTGTTCTCGGGCCTGCCTCGCCGCCTCCTTCCGCCGTGGGCCGGATCGCTCGGCGCACCAGCCGGAAGGGAACTGACGTGAAACTCATCATTGCAGCGATCAAGCCGTTCAAGCTCGAGGAGGTGCGCGAGGCGCTTACCACCATCGGCGTGCGCGGCATGATGGTGACCGAGATCAAGGGCTTCGGCTCGCAGTCGGGTCACACCGAAATCTACCGCGGTGCGGAATACGCCGTGAACTTTGTCCCCAAGGTCAAGCTCGAGATCGTCGTGTCCGACGCGCTCGCCGACCAGGTGGTGGACACCATCCAGAAGACCGCCCGCACCGACAAGATCGGCGACGGCAAGATCTTTGTTCTCGACGTCGCGCAGGCCGTCCGTGTCCGCACGGGCGAGACCAACGACGACGCGCTCTGACATCCGGGTTTAGGGGAAACCGACACGATGAAACACTTGAACCTCAACACAGGCCTTGCGGCGCTTGGCGCGTCGCTTCTGGCCGGAATGCCCGCCTGGGCGCAGGAGGCCGTGGCCGAAGGCCCGATCAAGGCCCCGGACGTCGCCGCAATGGCCGGCATGGTCGACAAGGGTGATACGACCTGGATGCTGATCAGCTCGGCGCTGGTCCTGCTGATGTCGATCCCGGCGCTGGCGCTGTTCTACGGT
>JBJOQI010000003.1:0-3066 GCA_046050045.1 Pseudomonadota bacterium
TTGCGGCGGGCGACATAGGCGTCGAGCGCCTCGGCAACGGCCGGGTCGAGGACCGGTTCCTGATACTCGGCAAGCAGGGTCTTCCAGACGGTGTTCGCGCGGCTGCGCGCATCAATGCTGCCGCGGCTGGTCCAGCTGGGCCAGTTGTCCCAGTTGGACAGCATCGGCTGGTGAAAGGCGGTCTCGTAGCGGCCCATCGTGTGGGCGGTGCCGAAGAAATGCCCGCCCGGACCGGCCTCGCGGATGGCATCGAGGGCGAGGGCGGCGTCGCTGGTGTCGATCGGGGCGAAGCTTGCGTCCATCATCTGCAGAAGCTCGGCATCGAGGATCAGCTTCTCGAAGCTCGCGGTCAGGCCGCCGTGCATCCAGCCCGCGGCATGTTCCAGAAGATGCGCGCCGCCCATCAGCGCCCCCCAGAGTGCGAACTGGCTTTCGTAGGCGGCCTGGGCATCGACCTCGTTGGCGGCAGAGACATTCGACGACCGGAAGGGAACGCCGACGTGGCGCGCCAGCTGGCCCGAGGCGAGTGCGGCCTTGAGGTATTCGGGCGTGCCGAAGGCCGGCGCGCCCGAGCGCATGTCGACGTTCGAGGTGAAGCCGCCGTAAAGCACCGGCACGCCGGGGCGGACGATCTGGGTCAGGACAATGCCCGCCAGCGCCTCGGCATGTTGCTGGGCGAGTGCCCCGGCCAGCGTGACGGGTGCCATGGCGCCCGACAGCGTGAAGGGGGTAATGGCGACGGGCTGGCCATGTGCGGCCATCGTCATCAGCCCCTCGGCCATCGGAGTGTCGAGTTGCAGGGGCGAGTTGGTGTTGATGACGCCGATCAGGGCCGGTCTGTCAGCCAGCCCCTCGGCGGTCGTTCCCAGGGCGATGGCGGCCATCTCGATCCCGTCCATGGTCCGGGCGCGGCCCAGCGTCTGGCCCTGCCAGCTCTTGTCCAGAAGGCCGATCTCGGCCCGGTAGATGTCGAGGTGGCGGGTATTGGCCGGCAGGTCCATCGGCTCGAACGGGCCGCCGCCTTCCTGGTGGATGACGTTGAGCACCTGCACGAGGCGCAGGTAGTCGCACATCTCGGCATAGGTGCCGTCGCGGCGACCGCGGTCGTTGTCCATTACATAGGCCGGTCCGCCGACCGACGCATAGACGCAGAAATCTTCACCGACGACCAGGTCGTGGGCAGGGTTGCGCGCCGAGATGGTGAAGCGCGGCGGGACGCTGGCGAGACGCTCAACGACAAGGGCAGGGTCGAGGCGCACCATCAGGTCGTCAACCTGCGCCCCGGCCTGACGGAAAGCCTGCCGGGCCGAGGGGTCGAGAACCCGCAGGCCGATGGTTGCAAGGATCTCGAGGGCGGCAAGGTGGATCGCCTGCACCTGATCGGCGCTCAGCACCTCGACGGGCGAGAGCCTGCGGCGGCGCTGGCCGAAGGGGGCTTGCGGCACCGGCGCGTCGCTGCGCGAGGGGCGGCGGTGCCGCGAAGTCATCGGATGGCGTCCGGCGGCAGGTCGAGGCCCGCGGCGGCGAAGGCGCTGTCGCGCCGCGCGGGGTCGTGGCCGGGCGGATGGCCGAGCAGCCGGGCGGTCTTGTGGCCCTGGTAGACGGCATGGGCGATTGCCCCGGGTGCCGAGGCGTCGCCGGTGACAGTGAGGGTGAAGGGCAGGGGGGCACCGTCCGCGCGCAGGTCATCGGCCAGGGGCGCGCCGCCCTGACGCAGCCCCGCGATCACCAGCGACCGCGCCGGGATGCTGCGCCGCTCGCCGCTGAAGACATGCGACAGCGACAGGGTCTGACCGTCGAAGCCGGTGACGAGTTCGAGGGTCCGGATCGCGATCCCGGCCTTGCGGAAGGCCACGTGCACATGCGGCTGTTCGTTCGTCATGATGCCCCAGGCCTGGGCTGCCCCGGCGGTCGTGATGTAGGTCGTTGCAAGCCCGCGGGCGGCAAGGTTCTCGGCGATGGCGGTGCCCATGTAGTAGCAGTCGAAATCGAAGACGGCCACCGGGCCTTCGATCGCGGCCCCGGCCGCGATGTCGTCGGGGGTGTAGACGCGCGGTGCATCAAGCGGCAGGCCCGGCAGCTCGTTTGCCCCCACAAGGGCCCGGGTCCAGCGCGACCCGGTGGCAAGGACAACATGATCGGCCCCGAACTCGCGGATGTCAGCCGCGGTCAGGGGGCTGGCCGGGAACAGCGCGACATTGGGCAGGGCGCGCAACTGGCCCATCCGGTAGTCGATCACCCGGAACCATTGCCGCAGGCCCGGCAGGCGACTTTCCCACAGCAGGCGTCCGCCGAAGTCCTTGCCGCTGTCGGCGACCGAGACCTGGAAGCCGCGCCGGGCGAGCGTCAGCGCGCATTCAAGGCCCGCCGGGCCACCACCGACGACCAGGACCGATCCCTTGCCGTCTCGCGGGGTCTTTTCCGGGTGCCAGCTGCGGCGCCACTCCTCGCCGGCGGTCGGGTTCTGGGTGCAGCGGACCCAGACACCGTCGTGCCAGGACGAGATGCAGATGTTGCAGCCGATGCATTCGCGAATGTCAGCCTCGCGCCCCGCGTCGATCTTCGACGGCAGGAAGGGGTCGGCAATCGACGGGCGCGCGCCGCCGACGAGGTCGAGCACGCCGCGGCGGATCATCGAGACCATCGTGTCGGGCGAAGTGAAACGGCCGACGCCGACGACGGGCTTTGCCGTGAGCGACTTGACGAAATCGACGACAGGTTCGTGGCTGCCCTCGCCGACATAGCGCGAGGGCGCGCAGTCGGTGGCCGAATAGTCCATCTTGACGTCGAAGAGGTCGGGTGCGTCAGCCAGGAGCGAGATGACCTCGTGCGCCTCGGAGTGCGCGTTGTCTGAAGGGCGGGCGCGCAGTTCCTGCAGCGAGATGCGCAGGGCGACGGCGGTACGTCCATGCGTCGCCTCGCGCACGGCA
Organism: Pseudomonadota bacterium; assembly: GCA_046050045.1. Classification (GTDB taxonomy): domain Bacteria; phylum Pseudomonadota; class Alphaproteobacteria; order Rhodobacterales; family Rhodobacteraceae; genus JAOADN01. The sequence goes on from JBJOQI010000003.1 coordinate 2,931, forward strand.
TCGATAAGCTCGGCTACCAGACGCACGCGGTTCCCGGGGCTGCCGCCATAGGCATCGGTGCGGCTGTTGTAGTCGGACAACAGGAACTGGTAGGGCAGGTAACCCATGCCGGCATAGACATAGAGGATGTCGAAAC
>JBJOQI010000004.1:0-4021 GCA_046050045.1 Pseudomonadota bacterium
ACGGCGGCGCGGGGCAGGTCAGCGCCGTGGCCGAGATCATGGAGAACCTCGGCGTCGAGGATGTGCCCTTCATCGGCGTTGCCAAGGGCATCGACCGCGATCTGGGCAAGGAGGAATTCCATCGCCCCGGGGCACGCCCCTTCGCCTTGCCGCACAATTCGCCAGTGCTCTACTTCCTGCAGCGGCTGCGAGACGAGGCGCACCGCTGGGCCATCGGCGCGCACCGGGCCAAGCGCGCCAAGGCCATCGGCGCCACCCCGCTGGAAGAGATTCCGGGCGTCGGCGCCACGAGAAAGCGCGCGCTTCTGGCGCATTTCGGGTCAGCCAAGGCCGTGAGCCGGGCAGGGCTTGATGACCTGAAGGCCGTCTCGGGCATCAGCGCCGCGATGGCGCAGGCGATCTACGACCATTTCCACGGCAACGGCTGAGCCGCGCCATCGGACCCGCGGTCAAAGCACCGCCATGGCGAACATCAGGCCCCCGATGAAGGCCCAGACCAGAAGCGCCGCATCGGCAATGGTCAGCCGCATCCAGGCAGGCCTACGGGACATGGGCGCGCCGGAACGCGAAGGCTCGGGCGGCAAAAGTTCAGGCAGTCGGGACAGTCTGGAGGATTTCACGGCAGCAACTCGTCACACACTCAACACGGCACCGGTCTTGCCTGAAAAATGGGCGAAGGAAACACATATGGGTGAAACTATACTTTCGGACAGGCGGTCCGTCCGGGTAACGGAAGGAATCACGGTTGTGACAGCCGACAGTTTCCCCTGCGTCACCGCGTTAACCCTTGCGGCGAATCGTGGGCCACCTGCGACGGGGCGACCCAGCCGGGCGCTTTCCCCTTTCGCGCCTCTCCGTTCCTGCGCTATCCCTGAGCCATGACCTGGACGATCCCGAACATCCTGACGACGCTCCGCCTGCTGGCCGCACCCGGCGTTGCGGTCATGTTCCTTTATTTCCACCGGCCCTGGGCTGACTGGTTCGCGCTGGCCCTGTTCATCGGCGCCGCCGCGACCGACTGGTTCGACGGATATCTTGCACGCCTTTGGAAGCAGGAATCGAAGTTCGGCGCGATGATGGACCCGATTGCCGACAAGGCGATGGTGCTGATCGCCCTGATGGTCCTGACCGGTTATTCGGGCATGAACCCCTGGCTGATCTTGCCCGCGACGATCATCATCTTCCGCGAGGTGTTCGTGTCGGGCCTGCGCGAGTTTCTCGGCGCAAAGGCCGGTACGCTGAAGGTCACCAAACTGGCGAAGTGGAAGACAACTGCGCAGATGGTCGCGATCGGCGTGCTGTTCCTTGGAACAGGGCTTGAATACCTCAATGGCGTGGCGATGCAGGGCATGACGCCGGAACAATATGCGGATGCCGTCTCGGCCGGGAATGCCGACCCTGTCCGCGCCTGCGGCAAGCGCGACTGCGCCTCGCTGGCCAATGACGTGGGGCTGGTGCTGATCTGGATCGCAGCGGTGCTGACAGCGATCACCGGCTGGGAATATTTCCGCAAGTCGCTGCCTTTCCTGAAGGACGGCCCGCAATGACCGGGCAAGCGATCGAGGTTCTCTATTTCGCCTGGGTGCGCGAGCGGATCGGGGTGCCGAAGGAGCGGATAAAGACCGGGGCCGCGACCGTCGCCGCGCTGATCGAGGAACTGAAGGCGCGCGAGGACCGATATGCGCTTGCTTTCAGCGACCTGCGCGCGATCCGGGTGGCGCTCGATCAGGACCTGGCCGAAATGGATGACTCGCTGGACGGGGTGCGGGAAGTCGCCTTCTTCCCGCCGATGACAGGGGGGTGACAGCATGGCTGTCCGGTCGCTGCGCATCGAGCCCGAGCCCTTCGACTATGGGGCCGAATGCGGGGCCTTTGCCGCAGCCGCCACCGGGGCAGGGGCGGTCGTGACATTCCTCGGCGTCGTCCGCGACAATGACGGACGACTGGCCGGGATGGAGATCGAGCACTACCCGGGCATGACCGCCCGCGCGATCGGCGCGATGATGGACGAGGCCGCCGCGCGCTGGTCGCTGTCGGATGTCATGGTCATCCACCGGCATGGGCGGCTGAGCCCCGGCGAGGCGATCATGATGGTGGCCACCGCCAGCCGCCACCGGGTCGGGGCCTTTGCGGCCGCGGAATTCCTGATGGACTACCTGAAATCCCGCGCGCCGTTCTGGAAGAAGGAATTCGGCCCGGATGGTTCGGCCTGGGTAGAGGCGCGCGACGAGGACGAAGCCGCGCTGGGCCGCTGGGAAAAGTGAACCTCAGGCCGTGCGGTTCTGCCGCGCGATATAGGCCCGCAGGTCCTCGGCCTCGGCACGGGCGTCACGCAGCCCTTCCATCGCGGCCCTGAGTTCGGCCTCGGTCTGGGCCAGCCGCCCGCCAAGCTCGGCCTCGCGGTGCTCCAGATAGGACAGCGCCTGTTCGCGGGTTTCCTCGGCCTCGTGCAGGGCCTGCGCCAGATTGTCGAGTTCGCTGATATCGGTGGCGCTGACGCGGGTCAGGCGGTGCAGCAGCCAATAGGCAAACCACCCGAGCATGAAGGCGACGAAAAGGATGATCGCCGTCGCGATGATGAACTCGGTCCTGTTCATGGGTTTTGTCGGTCCTTGGTCAGCAGGTCAGTGGTCCGGGCGCTTCTTCGGGGTGATCGTATCCTCGTCCGGCGTTTCAACCGTTACAGGTGTCGCTTCGGTTGCACCAGTTGCTTCGGACCCGCCGGCCGTTTCGGTGGGTCCGGTTGCGGCGGCGCTGTCCGCGACCGGCGTCAGCAGCCGGATCTCGATACGGCGGTTGGCCTCGCGGCCCGTCTCGGTTTCGTTATCGGCAATCGGAACGGTTTCCCCGTAGCCGACGGCGGACATGGCGCCCACAAGCACGCGCAGGTCCATCAGCGCGGCGATCACGGCCTCGGCCCGGGCCTGGCTCAGCTCGAGGTTCATTTCCTCGCGCCCCTGGCTATCGGTGTGGCCGCCCACCTCCATCGGCACGCCGTCGCAGTCCTTCATCGCCGCCGCAAGGCGTTCCAGCGTGCCGCGCGCCTCGGTGGCGATGGTGGCCTTGCCGGGGTCGAAGGCGATCTTGTTCTCGGCAAGGATCGCGTTCAGCGAGGCCACGCATTCCTCGGGCGTCGGCAGGCCCTTGAGCGGATCGAGCGCCTCGTCATAGCGCACGACGATTTCCAGGCCTTCCGATCCGCCAAGCTGCGACGACAGAAGGCGCGTCACGTTGTCCTTGGTCTGCATCGAGCCGGTCACGCCCGTCACCTTGACCACATCCGGGCGGACCGAGACGCTGCCTTCCTGCAACAGGGCAAGCGCCTGGATCCCGGCCAGCACGCGAACCGGCCACGATCCGGGCAGCGCGGCGTCCACCCGCATGGCACCCGTCACGGCATCGCCACCAAAGGCGACGCGCGCGACATTCTCGGCGGCGGTGCGGCTGAGGTCGTCATTGATCCGGCCGCGCAGCACGACCTTGCCGTCCGGGGTCAGGACGCCGGAAAACTCCGGAACCCCCTGTTCCCGGCCTTCGGTCTTGGGGGACAGGACCGCGTTCAGCTTGAAGACCTCCGGCAGACCGGATTCGAGCTCTCCCACGACGCGGTCGAACAGGGGCTGTTCGACCGACGGCGCGGCGACAAGCGCGATGTCGGCATCCTGGAAGGTGACAGAGCCGTCGCCCAGATCGTTCAGCGCCTTGATTGCCTGGGTCACGGCCCTGGACCAGTCCGGGCTCGGCACGCCAAGGCCGATGGTGCAAGACAGGGTGCCCGATGCGCCGGCCGCAGTCGCCGCAGCGATGATCGCACTGCGGGCGGCGTCACTGTCGGCCGAGCAGGCGTCGAATCGCGCGCCGCCATCGTCGATCAGGAAGCGCAGCGTAAAGGGCGCGATGACCGGACGCGGCGCCGAAATGTCGAGCACCAGGTCCACCCCGGACGGAACATCCGCGCGGAACCGGGCTTCGAGCTCGGCCTTCTGCTCGGGGCTGTCCGAGATTGCGGTGATGGCGACCC
>JBJOQI010000005.1:0-7660 GCA_046050045.1 Pseudomonadota bacterium
GCCCGGACGCCCGCCTGCGCCGGATCGCCGGGCACCAGCATCCGATCCTCTTCGACGCGGACCGCGCGCAGCGCAGCGCCGACCAATTCGACCTGCCGCCCCTCGAAGGGAATCACCGTGCCGATCCCCACAAGATTGACAGGCGTGGCCCGCGCCAGTGCGCTGCGGATCCACTCGGCCTGCGTTGCGGCAAAGGCCATCGCCTCGCGCTCGGACGCGCGCGCGGGCAGGGTCAGGGTAACGCGCCCGTCAAGCCGCGAGACGCGCAGCGAAAACCGCCGCGCCGCGCGCGACCGGCGCAACACCAGCCGCAGGTCCGGGTCGTGGGGAAGGCTGCGCTCGGTCATTCTGTCCTGCCTGATCCTGCCCCGGATTACCCCGTGCGGAAGGCCCGGCAAAGCCCCTTTCGGCGGGCTGCCGAAAGGCTTTGACAGCCCCTTGCCGTTGTGGCAATCGGCGGTCCTTGCGAATCCACCCCTCGACGGGAAGGAGATATTCATGCCGAAGGACGAATGGGGCACCAAGCGCCTCTGCCCGCATTGCGGAAGCCGGTTTTACGACCTTCAGCGCGACCCGATGACCTGCCCGGAGTGCAGCCACAGCTTCACCGCCGACAGCCTGATCGCCGGTCGCGGCCGGGCGATGATCGCCGAAAAGGTCGCGGTCAAGGAACGTGACCTTGACCTCGACGATCTGGCAGATGAGGCAGACATCGATGCCGAAGGCGCCGACGTCGAACTTGACGAAGATCTGCTCGAGGATGACGAGGACGACAACGTCTCGCTCGACGAGATTGCCGACGTCGGCGGCGGCGAGGAAGAGGTCTGATCCCGCACCGGATCGACCGCAAAGACCCGAGGCGCGGCACCCGATGGGGCCGCGCCTCTTGCTTTCCCGGGCATCGGGCGCGCTTGCATTTTTTCCCTTGCGAAGCCCGGATGGCTTGCCTATATGCCCCTTCACGCGGGCGGAAACGCCCGGACCTCCGGTGGGGCCGTAGCTCAGTTGGGAGAGCGCTTGAATGGCATTCAAGAGGTCAGGGGTTCGATTCCCCTCGGCTCCACCAAATCTCTCCAGGCAATGATCTGACCGCTGCGCATCCGGGTCAGGGGGCGTTCGTCCAGAATACTTCTGGCCAGGTCAGCGCCGGTTCTTTCGGCACATAGGCCCGGCCTTCGACCCGTCGAATACCCCCGGCCCCGTCGGGAAAGTCATAGCCCGCCACATAGATCCGCGTCATCCAGCCGGGCTTGCCCTCGGGCGGGACCGACCGCAGGGCAAAGGCCGGATCGGCACTGCTGGTATCGGCTCCTTCCACATCTGCCACCGGGGCGGGGCCAAGGTCTCCGCCTGTCTCGACGGACAGGGCGGCCAGCACCGGCGCAGGTGCCGGGGCGCAGAGGTCACACCAGTCGAAGTGCGCCGTGACCTCCTGCATCCGGCCATCGAGCGCGGTCAGAAGTTCGGGCACCAGCCGGACGCTGCGGCTGTCCATGCCCAGGCGCGTGGCAGGCACGGTGACCAGCGCAAGCAGGCAGGCGACGGCCAGCATCCCCTGCCCAGCAAGACCGGCCCGGCCCGGCAGGCCTGCCAGCCGCCCGGCCAGCACGGCCCCGGGCAACAGCACCACGCCGACCCAGACCCAATGCGCGACTGGGTTCGAGGCCGGCGGCTCGATCAGCAGGAAAAAGGCAAGGACGAACAGGAACACCCCGCACAGCAGCGCCAGCGCCGTCCGCTCCTGCCCCCGCCCGGCCCGCACCAGCCGCCAGAGGCCGAACAGAAGGCCAAGCACCAGCAGCAGCCCGAACAGGTCATTCATCGCCGCATATTCGCTGCCCTCGCTGGGCGAGGCGCGGCCCGACAGGCGCAGGTAAGCCAGTTCCAGCGTGGCGCGGAACAGGAAGGCCAGATAGACCGGCTTGAACCCCAAGGAACCGAAACGCTCCAGAAGCTTGTCGTAGCCGTCGCCGCCCTCGGCCGGCGCGGCGCTTGCCAGAAGGTCGGGCAGGATCAGCGCCAGACCGGCAAGCCCCGCCAGATAGAGATGCGGGCTACGCCACATCCAGCGGTTCTCGGGCAGCAGCGCGACCGCCACCAGAACCGGCAGCAGAAGGGCCCCGACCTCGTAGGTCAGGAACCCGACGGCCGCCGCGACCGCGGTGGCGTAGAACCAAGCTGCCCGGCGCGTCTCGGCCAGCCGCAGGAAGAACAGCAGCGCCAGCGCCTCGGCCAGAAGGTAGTAGGACGTCTGGATCGCCACGGTCGACATCATCACCGGGAACTCGGCAATCGCGATGATCGCCGCCGCGGCAAGCGCGGCGCGCGGGCCCGCGACCCGGCGCGCGATGGCCGCAACCACCGCGACCGTCGCGGTCCCGGCGAGGATCCCGCCGATCCGGAAGGCCAGGTGGCTGTCACCCAGCAGGACCTGCCCGGCCCGGATGAAATAGGCCGCCAGCGCGCCGTGATAATCCGTCCGCAAGGGAAGATGCGTCTCGCCCCCGCCCAGCGAGATCGACAGCGCGACCGGGATCCATTCCCGTTCCTCGTCCCAGAGGAACGTGGTCGTCAGCGCTAGCCAGAGCCGCAGCGCCAGCCCCACGGCCATGATCGCCAGCAGCACGGGCAGGTAATGGCCCGGCGCGCGCCCGCCCGGCGTCACGGGCAGCTCCAGTCGCTGACGCCGAAGGCCTGCGCCGGATAGGCGCGCACCTCGGTCAGTTCGGCCACCTCATCCTCGTCGAAGCGGTTCACATATTCCCAGACCGTCCGTCCCGAAGCGTCGACCTCGAAGGCGCGACCGGCCTCGAACTCGGTCACAAGCGTGCCGCCGCCGGGCATCAGCTGCTGCTTGCCGCGGATCACGGTTCCGAACTCCTGCCCCGGGCGGCCACCGTACAGCGTCGTCACCGCATCCGTCGCCGGATCGACCGCCATGATCGTCGAGCGCCGCTCGATCGAGGGATCGGCGCGCCCGCTGCTTTCCAGAACAAAGCGGTAGTGGTTGTTGTTGAAGACGTGAATGGTACCGTCCGGCGCGAACTCCGGGTCGTGCTGGCGCAGCCAGGGGCCGACCATGTGCCATTTGATCCGCCAGTCGTCGGGGTCGACAACAGCCACAAGGTTCTGCTGGCGCAACGAGATCAGCAGATCGCCCGCCTCAAACATCGGGAAGGCGGGGGCAAGCTCGGGCGTCAGTTCGGCGATCTTGTTCACGTGCACGATCTCGCGCGGCCAGCGCGCGCCGCGGCCGTAGTTCACGCCGGTCGCGGTCAGCACGGCTTCCAGCCCGCTCTCATAGAACATCTGCGTCACCGAATGCTGCGCGACGATCTCGCCCGCGGCGGAAACCTTCAGGATCAGGTCGTCCTCGGATGTCTCGTAATTCGCGTTGGCCGTGAAGGGCGGGAAGGCTCCGCCCTCGGGGCTGTTCGGCACGAACTGCCGGCCCGGCACCCAGTAGCCGCCACCGTTGGCGGGTTCGACGGAATGATGCGTCGGGTGGCGCAGCGTCCATTCGACCGCGCCGCAGCGCGACAGGCGGGCAAGGCCGCCATACTCGAAGTTGAATACCACCGATCCGTCCGGCTCGATCAGGCTGCCATGCAGGTCGATGTTCCAGTCGGTCTTCGGCGGCGTCTCGAGGTAGTCGGGCTGCGGGAAAAGCGCGGCAAAGGACAGATCCCATTTCGCCAGCACGGTTCCGTCGCGGCGGATCAGCCGCATGCCATTCGAGCCGTCGAAGAAACCGGCCAGCAGGATCAGGCTGTCATCGGTGGTGTCGTTCAGGGTGACGCCGGCACCCGCTTGCCGGGCAGGCTGCAGGAAATAAACCGGGCGCGCTGCAGGGCCGATGTTGTCCTTCTCGGCCAGCACGGACCGGAACAGGTCGGCAAAGCCGGTGACGGCCCGGTAGGCGATGTTGCGCGTTGCACCCGCGTACATTCCGGCCCCGAAGATGGCCGCGCTTCCCAGCAGGATCGCTGCCCCAGCAAAGGCCGTCTTCGAGAAATCGCGCATCACCAACACCCTTGGCCAACTGGCAGAAGAACCGCGCCTGACCCTAGGCATGGGGCGGCTGGCTCTGTCAATTCCGGCGGGGCCGCCGGGGCGCTTCGGGAAGCGTTCTGCACGGGCTTCGGGCATTGTGGTTGGGCCAGAAACAATGCGCCGCAACCGGCGGCAAAGCCCGCCCGCGCCGCACCAGCGAAGCAGCCATTCGGGGTCATTTCGGCATTACCCTTGCAACCGAGGCGCGACCCCTGCATCGTTCCTGCAGGGCTGACCGGAATTACGTCCGGCCGTGGTGTCTTGGGGCGGTGCGCATTCGCGCAGCGCCGGGTGTATTGAAGGAGCACGTCGTGGAACTTGAAGCAATCAAACCGAAAATCCGCAACCGGATCCTGGATGAATTCCTGCCGGGCGAAACCGCCGAGAGCCTGACCCCCGACATCCGGCTGATCTCGGAAGGGATCATCGATTCGATGGCGAGCCTGAAGCTGGTCGCCTATCTCGAGGAAGACTTCTCGATCCAGGTCCCGGCGCATTTCATCGACGCCGAACACCTCGATACGGTCGACCTGATCGCCGAGACGGTGATGGCCTGCAAGCAGGCCGCCTGAGAGACGTTTGTGCCGGTTGCGTAAGGGGTGACATGAGATGCCGATGAACCGGCTCGATGATCTGCTCTGGGCGTCGGCATCGGCCGATCCGGCGGCGCTTTGCCTGATCGAACGCGACGGGACGACCGAAACCTACGGCGGTCTCGCCGCTCGGGCCGAGGCAATTGCTGCCATATTGCGCAAGGCCGGCGTCCGCCCCGGCGACCGTGTTGGCCTTTCGGCGCGGAAGTCGGCGCCCGTGGTCGCCGCGATCTTCGCGATCCTGCGGCTGGGCGCGGTCTATGTGCCGGTCGACCCGACCGCGCCCGCTGCGCGCTCGGGCGGGATCTTCTCGGATTGCACGGTAAAGGCCATCCTGGCCGATCCCGAACCTGCCGCCGCGCTGGCCGAGGTGATGGCACCGTCCCACCCGGTTTCGCCCGCCGGCAGCGCCGATGCCCTGACGCTGCTGGTGCATTCCGGCCCCTGCGAGGCGGCACCCGAGGGCACGGCCTATATCCTCTATACCTCCGGCTCGACCGGCAAGCCCAAGGGCGTGGTGCATACCCACGCCTCGGCGCTTGCCTTCGTCGACTGGTGTTCGGCCACCTTCCGCCCCGGCCCGTCCGACCGCTTCAGCTCGCACGCGCCGTTCCACTTCGATCTTTCGGTGCTCGACCTCTATGTCGCCGCCCGCCACGGCGCGGCGATCCGGTTGATCGACGCAGAAGAAGGCCGTCAGCCCGCCGCCATGACGGCGATGATCGAGACCGACCGCCTGACGATCTGGTACTCGACGCCGACGGTCCTGCGCTCGATGGTCGAGTTCGGGGCGATGGAAAGGCACGACCTGTCCAGCCTCCGCGTCCTGTGCTTCGCGGGCGAGGTCTTTCCGCCGCGCCATCTGCGCGCGCTGGCCGAACGCCTGCCCGGGCCGCTCTACTACAACCTCTACGGCCCGACCGAAACGAACGTCTGCACCTACTTCCATTTCGCAAGCCCCGGGGCCCTTGCCGACAACGCGGACATCCCGATCGGCTTTGTGTGCTCGTCGGACGAGCTTCTGGTCGTGGGCGAGGGCGACCAGCCGGTGCCCCCGGGGTCCGAGGGCGAGTTGCTGGTCTCCGGCGGCTCGGTGATGACCGGGTACTGGGGCCTGCCCGAACGCAACGCTACCGCCTTCGCCCGGATCGGCGGGCGGCGCTGGTACCGGACGGGCGACATCGTGCAGACCCGCCCTGCGGACGGCGCGCTGCTTTACCGCGGCCGCCGCGACCGCATGGTCAAGCGCCGCGGCTTCCGCATCGAGCTTGACGAGATCGAGGCCGCGATGCTGCGCCATGACGCGATCTCGCGCGGCGCGGCCGTCGCGGTGACCGATGCCGCGGGCGATGCGCGCATCGTCTTCTTCCTGTCGGCGGCGGGATCCATCGCGCCCTCGATGCTCGACCTCAAGCGGTTTGCCGCAAAGCACCTGCCGCTCTACATGAGCCCCGACCGGTTCGAGGTGCTGGACGCGATCCCGATGACCTCGACCGACAAGATCCACTATCAGGCCCTCAAGGAGCGCGCGCTTGGACTTTACGCTCAGTGACGAACAGAAAGCCCTGCGCGACGAGATCGTGAAGTTCGCCCGCAAGGAGCTGTCGCCCGGCGCGGCCGACCGCGACGCGCGCCACGAATTCCCGCGCGATCTCTGGCGGAAATGTGCGGACATGGGCCTGCAGGGCCTGCCGATCCCGCAGGAATACGGCGGCTCGGGGCTTGACCCCGTGACCTCGGTCATCGCCATCGAGGCGCTGGGCTATGGCTGCGAAGACAACGGCCTTGTCTTCTCGATCTGCGCCCACATGCTGGCCTGCGCCGTGCCGCTCTGGCTTTACGGCAGCGAGGACCAGAAGCGCCGCTTCCTGCCCGGCATGTGCGCAGGCGAGATCGTCGCGGTGAACGCGATGACCGAACCCGAAAGCGGCAGCGACGCTTTCAACCTGCGCACCCGCGCGGTGCCCGAGGGCGAGGGTTTCGCGATCACCGGCAACAAGGTCTTCGGATCGAACGGTCCGGTGGCTGATCTTGCCATCGTCTATGCCTCGACCGACCCGGCCAAGGGCTTCATGGGCGGCGTGACCGGCTTTGTCGTGCCGATGACGACGCCCGGTGCAAGCCGCGGCCAGGTCTTCGAGAAGATGGGCCTGCGCACCTGCCCGCTGGGCGAGACCGTGTTCGACGGCGCGCGCGTGGGTCCGGAGGCCGTACTTGGCCGCGTCGGCGGCGGTGGGCCGATCTTTGCCCGGTCGATGGAATGGGAACGCGTCTGCCTTGTCGCCGCCCATTGCGGCCACATGGAACGCCTGATCGACCAGTGCGTCGCCTATGCCAAGACCCGCACCTCGTTCGGCAAGCCGATCGGGCAGTATCAGGCGGTGTCGCACCGCATCGCCGAGATGAAGGTCCGGCTCGAGGCCGCGCGGCTGCTGACCTACCGTGCCGCGGCACAGCTTGACCGCAAGTCCAGCATGGGGATGGACGCCGCCATCACCAAGCTTTTCGTCAGCGAGGCGCTGGTCCAGACGGCGCGCGACGCGATGCAGATCTTCGGCGGCAACGGCTACACCGTCGACTACGGCATCGAACGCTCGCTGCGCGACGCGATGTCGGCCACGATCTACTCGGGGTCCTCCGAGATGCAGAAGAACATCATTGCCAACTGGCTGGGGATCTGACGCCGTGACAATGTCCTCGGGTTCCCCCGCCGCCACCTTCCGCGGCCTCGACACCACCGGCCTGGCTGCCTGCATTGGCGGCGTGGCGGGGGCGTTCCTACTGATGGCAGCGCTGTCGATCGACTATTTCACCGGTGACAGCGGGTTCGGGCGCGGCCAGTGGGCGCTGCTCGGCGCGGGCCTTGCCGGCGTGCTGGCCGGGCTGGGGCTTCAGGCGCTGAATGCCGCAACGCGAGCCGAGACGCTGCGGGTCGGCGCGGTGATGCTGCAGGCGGCGCTCGCCTATGTGGTGGTGCGGACCTACGAGCTGGAAACCGCGGCCTTTCACGACCT
>JBJOQI010000006.1:0-6240 GCA_046050045.1 Pseudomonadota bacterium
TGACAGGTGCGTCTGCATCAGCGTGCCCGGCAGGTCCGACCAGAGCGCGCCCATCGCCTCAAGCTGCTCGGGCGTGGATGTCGGCGAGAAGCGGGGCGTCACCACGTAGGACAGCCGGTCCACCCCGTGCCAGGTTGCCGCGAGGCGCCTGCTGTCGTCGTAGGCCGATTGCGGCGTGTCGCGCAGGCCCTCGGGCGCGTTGCGGTCCATGCAGGTCTTGCCGCCATAGGCGCGTAGGCCACGGGCCTGTGCCTGGCCAAAAAAGGCATCGACGCTGGCGGGATGGATCGTGCAGTAGGAGCAGACCGTGGTGGTGCCGTTCGCCAGCGTCAGGTCGAAGTAGCGCGCGGCGATGGCCTCGGCATAGGCGGGGTCGGCAAGGCGCATCTCCTCGGGGAAGGTATAGGTGTTCAGCCAGTCGATCAGCCGCTTGCCCCATGAGGCGATGATGGCGGTCTGCGGGTAGTGGGCATGGGCATCGACGAAGCCGGCCGAGATCAGCGCCGAACCGTAGTCGGTCACGCGCGCCTGCGGATGGGCGCGGCGCAGGTCGTCGGCCTCGCCCGTGGCGACGATCCGGCCGCCCTCGACCAGGACGCCGCCGCGCGCGGAATGGCGGGCGGCGTCCGGCCCCTCGATCAGGGGGTTGCCGGTGAAGGACAGGGTCTGTCCGATCAGAAGGTCAGCCATGCGGGGCCTGCTTTGGTGGTGCGTCGCGCCCAGACTAGGCGGCGGCGCGCGGCTGCGGAAGGGGCGGCTTTGGGGGTGTTTCTCGGCAGGGCCTTGGTCTAAGGTCCGCGCGCGACTGACGGGGGTGACGCATGGCCGAAACGGATCTGCCGGAACGGGACGGGGACGAGGACGACTATGCCCTCGACAGCCGGACCGTGGAGGCGATCCTTGCGGCGGTGGAGGCGGGCGACGGCGCGGCCATCGACCGGCTGACCGAACCGCTGCACCCCGCCGACATCGCCGACCTGCTGGAGCAGATTTCATCTGCCGAACGGCAGGCCCTGCTGGCGATGTGGTCGTTCGGGATCGACGGCGAGATCCTGACCGAGGTCGATGAATCGATCCGCGACGAGGTGATCGAGGCGCTGCCGCGCGACGTGCTGGCAGAGGCGGTGCGCGAGCTGGAATCCGACGATGTCGTCGACCTGATCGAGGACCTGGACGAGCCGCAGCAGGAGATGATCCTTGACGCGCTGCACGAGACCGACCGGGCGGCCGTCGAGAAGTCGCTGACCTATCCGGATCATTCCGCCGGCCGCCTGATGCAGCGCGAGATCGTCGTTGCGCCCGAGTTCTGGACGGTGGGCGAGGCGATCGACTTCCTGCGTGCCGCACCCGAGTTGCCGGACCAGTTCTATCACGTCATCCTGGTCGATCCCGCGCACCGCCCGGTGGGCTATGTGACGCTGGGCAAGGTCCTGTCCTCTCGCCGCGAGACGCGGCTGCGCGACATCACCGAGGACAGTTTCCGCACCATCAGCGTGATGGAAGAGGAAGGCGACGTCGCCTATGCCTTCAACCAGTACCACCTGATCTCGGCCCCCGTGGTCGATGAGCACGACCGGCTGGTCGGCGTCATCACCATCGACGATGCGATGGCGGTGCTGGACGAGGAACACGAGGACGACGTGCTGAAGCTTGCCGGTGTCGGCGAGGAAAGCGCGATCTCGGACGGGATCTTCGAGACGGTGAAAAGCCGTATCCCCTGGCTGGTGGTGAACCTGTTCACCGCCTCGCTCTCGGCTTTTGTCATCACCGCTTTCGAGGGCACGATCGTGGCCATCGTGGCGCTGGCGGCGCTGATGCCGATGGTGGCTTCGACCGGGGGTATCGCGGGCACGCAATCGCTGGCCGTCGCCGTGCGGGCGCTGGCGACGCGCGACCTGACGGCGGCGAACGCCGGCCGTGTCGTGCGGCGCGAGATGTTCTCGGGCCTGGTGAACGGGCTGGTCTTGGCGGCGATCCTGGGGATCGGGGGCGCGGTCATCTCGGGCGAGCCGATGATCGGTGTCGTTCTGGCGCTGGCGATGGTCGTGAACCAGATCGTCGCCGCCGTGGGCGGTGTCATGGTACCCCTGCTGCTGCACCGCGTGGGTCTCGACCCCGCGCTGGCCTCGGGGACATTCGTGACGACGCTGACCGACGTGATGGGATACCTCGCCTTCCTTGGCTTTGCGACGGCGATCCTGCTGTGACGCTGGCCGAGGTGAAAGGCGCGTTGAGGAACGAGATGTTCCTGCGCCGCAAGGCGGCCTTCGCGGGGCGGGGGACGGACGATGCGCGGCATCTGGCGGGGGTGTTGGCCGGGTACGCGGGAAAGAGGTTGTCAGGCTACATGCCGATGCGGACGGAAATCGACTGCCTGCCCGCGATGGCGGCGCACCGGGGTCCGGTCGGCGTGCCGGTGATCGTGGCCAAGGGGCAGCGGCTGATGTTCCGCGAGTGGTCGCCCGAGGCCGAGATGGAGATGGGCGCATTCGGCGCGTTGATCCCGGCCGCGGGCGACTGGATCGAGCCCGAAGTGCTGATCGTGCCGCTGCTGGCCTTTGACCGGCGCGGGTTCCGTCTGGGCTATGGTGGCGGGTTCTACGACCGGACGATCGAGGCGGTGCGGGCCAAGGGGCCGGTCACGGCCATCGGCTTTGCCTTTGCCGCGCAGGAGGTCGACGAGGTACCGACGGAACCCACCGACCAGCGGCTTGACCTGATCGTGACGGAACAGGGCGTGATCCGCCCGGTGGAAGGCTGAGGATGCGGATACTGTTTCTGGGTGACGTGATGGGGCGGTCGGGGCGCGCGGCGGTGACGGCGCGGCTCAAGGCGCTGCGGGCGGACTGGGCGCTCGATTTCGTCGTGGTGAATGGCGAGAACGCGACCAGCGGGGCCGGGCTGTCGCCCGAGCACGCGAAGGAGCTGCTGGCGGCGGGGGCGGATGTGCTGACGCTGGGCGACCATGCCTTCGACCAGAAGGACATGCTGTCCTATATCGAGACCGAGCCCCGGATCATCCGGCCGCTGAACTATTCGAAACAGGCGCCGGGGCGGGGGGCGAAGGTCTATGACGCGCCGGGGGGGCGCAAGGTGCTGGTGGCGCAGGTGCTGGGGCGGGTCTTCATGAAGCAGCCCTTCGACGATCCGTTCAGCGCGGTCGATACGGTGCTGCGCGCCCATACGCTCGGGGCCGGGGTGCAGGCCGCGATCATCGACATCCACGCTGAGGCGACATCGGAAAAGATGGGCATGGGCCACTGGTGCGACGGCAAGGCGAGCCTGGTCGTGGGCACCCATACCCATGTGCCCACCGCCGACGCGATGATCCTGAAGGGCGGCACCGCCTATCTGACCGACGCAGGGATGTGCGGCGACTACGACAGCGTGATCGGCATGGACAAGCTGGAGCCGATGCGGCGGTTCCTGACCGGAATGCCCAAGGACCGCTTCACGCCGGCGGCGGGCGAGGCCACGCTGGCGGGCGTCTATGTCGAGACGGATGACCGCAGCGGGCAGGCCAGGGCCGTGCGCATGGTGCGGCTGGGCGGGCGGCTGGCGGAAGCCACGCCATGACTGGCCACCGCGGGCTGCTGGCCTTTCTGTTCCTGCTGGGCACCGGCTGGGGGCTGACGCATTCGCTGTCGAACATCGCCGTATCGACCGGATACCGGCCCTTCGGGCTGATCTTCTGGCAGCTGGCGATCGGGGCGCTGGCGCTGGGGGTGATCGTGCTGATCCGGGGGCAGGGCTTTCCGCTGCGGGCGCGCACGATCGGGTTCGCCGCACTGATCGCCTTCGTGGGCACGATCTTCCCGAACTTCGCCTCTTACGCCGCCTATCCGCATCTGCCGGCAGGGATCATGTCGATCGTCACCTCGGCGGTGCCGCTTCTGGCCTATCCGCTGGCGGTGGCGCTGGGGATCGAGCGGTATGGCACCCTGCGGACGCTGGGGCTGCTGCTGGGCGTGGCCGGGGTGGCGCTGATCGCACTGCCCGACGCGAGCCTGCCCGACCCAAAGGCCGCGCCCTGGCTGGCGGTGGCGATGATCGCGCCGTTCTTCTACGCGCTGGAGGCCAATGTCGTCGCCAAGTGGGGCACTGCCGGGCTGGACCCGATCCAGGCGATGTTCGGGGCGGCGGTCGTGGGCGCGATCGTCACGCTGCCGATGGCGCTGGGCTCGGGCCAGTGGATCGACCCGATGGTGCCCTGGGGTCGGCCGGAATGGGCGCTGATCCTGTCCTCGACGATCCATGCCTTCATGTATGCGGGGTATGTCTGGCTGGTGGGGCGCGCGGGCGCGGTCTTTGCCGCGCAATCCTCCTATGTCGTCACCGGAGCGGGCGTGTTCTGGTCGATGCTCATCCTGGGCGAGACCTATTCGCTCTGGGTCTGGTCGGCGCTCGCCGTGCTGCTGCTTGGCGTCTTTCTGGTGCAGCCGCGCCACGCCGACGCCGCAATGCAGCAAGTGCTTGAGTAGCCAAGCCGGGCCGCTATAGTGCCGCGGCTGTGCGCCCCGGGGGAAGACTGCATGATCGAACTAGGCCTTGGCGAAACCCAGACTGCCGTCCTGGCGCTGGCGATCGTGGTTGGAATGTTCGTGATGTTCGTGCGCGAGGTCTATCCGCCCGAGGTCGTGGCGATGGGGACGGCCGCGCTTTTCCTTGTTCTGGGCATCCTGCCGGTTGAGGATGCCGTGGATGTCCTGTCGAACTCGGCCCCCTGGACCATCGCCTTCATGTTCCTGATCATGGGCGGTCTGATCCGCACGGGCGCGCTGGAATGGCTGACGCGGCTGGCCGAGCGGCGGGCCGAGGCGCATCCCAAGGCGACGGTCGGAGGCATGTTCGCCTCGGTCGCGGCGGCGTCGGGGTTCATGAACAACACGCCCGTCGTCGCGGTGATGATCCCGGTCGTCATGCAGCTGGCGCGCAAGCTGAACATTGCGGCCTCGAAACTGCTGCTGCCCTTGTCGATCTTCACGGTGATGGGCGGGATGATCACGCTGATCGGCACCTCGACCAATCTTCTGGTCGACGGTGTCGCCCGTGATGCGGGGCTTGAACATTTCTCGATCTTCGAGATCACGCCGCTCGGACTGATGGTGACGCTGGTCGGCGGAATCTTCGTCTGGATCGCCGGGCCGCGGCTGCTGCCCGAGCGCACCTCGCTTGGCACACTTCTGTCGGACCGGCGCAAGATGAAGTTCTTTACCGAGGTTGCCATTCCCGAAGGCTCGGGCCTGGTCGGGCGGCTTGCGCTGGAAGTCGAGATGTTCAAGCGCGACGGCGTGCGGCTGATCGACGTGCTGCGCGGCGATGCCTCGCTGCGGCGCGACCTTGCGCCGGTGCGGCTGGAGGCGGGCGACCGCGTGGTTCTGCGCACGGAGGTGGCCGAGCTTTTGGGGATGCAGGCCAACAAGGACATCCGGCTGGTGGACAAGCTGTCCTCGGTCCAGACTGAGACGGTCGAGGTGCTGATCACGCCGGGCTGCCGGATGATCGGGCGGTCGCTGGGCGAGTTGCGCCTGCGCCGCCGCTATGGCGTCTACGTGCTGGCCGCGCATCGCCGCAACCAGAATATCGGCCGCAAGCTGGACGACCTGGTGGTCGCGGTGGGTGACACGCTGCTGCTGGAAGGCTCGCATGAGGACATTGCCCGGCTGGCCGAGGATCAGGAGCTGGTCGATGTCACCCAGCCCACGGTCAGGCCCTATCGCCGCAGGCAGGCCCCGATCGCGATGGCCGTCATGGCGGGCGTCGTGATCCTGTCTGCCTTCAATGTCGCGCCGATCCTTGTGCTGTCCTTCATCGGGGTGGCGATCATCCTTGTGCTGAAATGCATCGATGCCGACGAGGCCTTCGAGTTCATCGAGGGGCGGCTGCTGGCGATGATCTTTGGGATGCTGGCGGTGGGGGCTGCGCTGGAGAACTCTGGCGCTGTCGACATGATCGTGACCGCTGTTGCGCCCTGGCTCATGCATCTGCCGGGCTGGGCGGTCATTGCCGCCGTCTATTTCCTTGGGCTAGTCCTGACCGAGTTCCTGTCCAACAACGCCGTGGCGGTCATCTTCACCCCGATCGCGATCGAGCTTGGCCGACAGCTTGGGTACGATCCCCGCGCCTTTGCGGTGGCGGTGATGTTCTCGGCCTCGGTCGCCTTTGCCACGCCGATCGGATACCAGACCCACATGATGGTCTATGGTCCGGGCGGGTACCGCTTTACCGACTACGTCAAGC
>JBJOQI010000007.1:0-5293 GCA_046050045.1 Pseudomonadota bacterium
CAAGGTGCATCCCTTTACCACCGACGGCCCGCCAAATGTCGAGGAAGGGTGGGGCTAAGCCCCACCTCGGGGGGCCTTGGCCCCCCTCAATCCTCCAGCACGAAGGTCACCATCATGTTGACCTGCCAGCTGACGATCCTGTCGTTCTTCACCGCGACCTTGTGTTCCTTCACCCAGGCGCCCGAGACGCCGCGCAGGGTCTTGGTGGCGCGGTCGATGCCACGGGCCACGGCATCCTCGAAGCTTCTGTTCGAGGTCGATGAAATCTCGGTTACGCGAGCAACGCTCATCACTCTTCTCCCATGTTGGCCCCGCCGGACAATCCGGGGGATGGGCAAGAGCCTAACCCTTGCGGCCTTGCCCATGCATGGGGAACCATTGCGAACTTGTCTTACAGGCGGGAACTGGCCGGATCGCCCGTAGGATGGGTGATCTCACCCATCACGGTGACCGCCCGCCACGATGGGTGAAATCACCCATCCTACGTACCTGCGCCGCCCCTTTCCCCCCATTCCGTGCTATCCTTCCCCCACTCTGTCCTCGGGGAGGGGCTAGCCATGACGGCGATGAACGTTGTGCACATGCGAGTGAAACCGGGTCACGAAGAGGAATTCCTGCGCATCCACCGCGAGTTCGGCGAACGGACGATGCCGGGCGGGCGGAACTTCTGGGTCGCGAAGACAGGCGAGCGCAGCTTCGTCATCGTCGGCGAATGGGACAGCATGGCGGCGATGGCCGCCGCCCGGCCCACGATGATCGGCAACCTCGACAAGTTGCGCCCGATCCTGGAAGACCTTGGCGGGGGCAGGGGGGTGACCGAGCCCTGGTCGGGCGAGGTGGCACTCCACTTCGGCGCCTGACCCGCGCCCCGACCTGCGCAACCCGTCCGCCGGGCGGTGCGGGTGGAAACTGTCGCTGGCCCCATGGCCGGTGTCGGTAATCTGCCAGCGCGCGCGACCTTGGGGGGCGAACGTGGCGCAGGGCAGGGGGCGCAGTCGGTGGACATTTCCTATCGCAAGGGCGTGGCGCTGGTCATCGTCGCGGCGCTGATGTGGTCGCTGATGGGGCTGCTGATCCGGCTTGTCGGCGATGTCGGCACCTGGCAGGTGCTGTTCTACCGCTCGCTCGGGATGATCCCGGTGCTGTTTGCGGTCATCGCCTGGCGCTCGGGCGGCGCGCCCTTGGCGGCGATCCGGGCGACGGGCTGGGCCGGGCTGCTGGGCGGGGCGGGGCTGGTCCTGGCCTTTGCGGGCGCGATCTACGCCATCCAGTCCACGACCGTCGCCAATGCGGTCTTCATGTTCTCGGTCACGCCGCTGATGACGGCGGTGCTGGGCGCGGTCTTCCTGGGCGAGCCGGTCAGCCGCCGCGCGACAATCGCCATCGGCGTCGCGCTGGTCGGCATCTTCGTGATGGTGCGCGAAGGCCTGTCGATCGGCGCGGGCTGGGGGAACCTGTCGGCGCTGGCCTCTTCCGCCGGGTTCGCGGTCTTTACCGTTCTGCTGCGCCGCCAGCATGTGGCCGACCACACCCCGGCGATCCTGATTGGCGCCGTCCTGTCGGTCGCGGTCGCGGCCACGGTCATCTCTGCCACCGGCACCGGCTTTGCCGTACCGCCCCGGGGGATCGCGATCGCGATGCTGATGGGGGCCGTGATCCTCGGGGTCGGGATCACCATCTTTGCCCTCGGCGGCCGCGCCGTGCCTGCCGCCGAAATGAGCCTGCTGGCGCTGGTCGAGGTGATGCTGGGCCCGGTCTGGGTCTGGCTGTTCCTGGGCGAGACGGCCAGCGCGGGCACCTTCATCGGCGGCGCGATCCTGCTGGCCGCGATTGCCTATCAGGCCTTTGCAGACGCAGAATTTTCCGCTGATCGGCCCGGAAACTCTGCTGCATTGCCGCAAAATCCGGCAGTCGGGTCAAATCAACGCACTGAAATCAAACAGGAAACCATTCACCGCGCCGCGGCGGAGAATGCAGATTGACAGGCATTCAAAGCCGGAGGAGCGTAAGCCCAAAGAAAACAGGCGCTTTTTCCTCAGGGTGGTGCAGAGACCGGACAATGTTCCGGGGAGCCGCCGTTGGGAAGAACGGGCCAGGGTGCCGCGCCCCTTTTGATCGACCCGGGGCCGGCCCTGCCGCGCCCGAGGTTCTAGAGACGTCAATTTGTGACAGCTGACCAGTGAACGGGCCGGTGTTCGGCCCACAAAAGCAAGACAGGGCGGCCCGACAGATGGCCGGACCGAACAGCCAGGACCGGACCGGCGGCATGCGCCCCGGGCGGGAATGACAGGAGGGACAAACGTGACGGACTACTCAGACAAGGACCACAAGGAGGACGTGAAGGTTCTCCACTCCATGGGCTACGCCCAGGAGCTTTCGAGGTCGATGTCGAAGTTCTCGAACTTCGCGATCTCGTTCTCGATCATCTGCATCCTTTCGGGCGGCATCAACAGCTTCGCGCAGGCGATCTCGTCGATCGGCGGCGCGGGCGCGGGCATCGGCTGGATCACCGGCTGCTTCATCTCGGGCATGTTCGCCCTGTCGATGGCGCAGATCGCCTCGGCCTTCCCGACGGCGGGCGGGCTTTACCACTGGGGCTCGATCCTGGGGAACCGCTTCTGGGGCTGGCTCACCGCCTGGCTCAACCTTCTGGGCCTGATCACGGTCCTGGGCGCCATCAACATCGGCACGGCCTACTTCTTCGCCGGCACCTTCGGGCCGATGTTCGGCTTTACCGGGACCGACTGGCAGGTCGTGGGCTTCGTGGCCGCGATCACGATCATCCAGGCGATCTTCAACCACATCGGCATCAAGGCGACGACGTTCCTGACCGACATCTCGGGCTACATCATCTTCGCCACGACCGCCGTTCTGGTGCTGGCCTGCCTGTATTTCGCACCCGCGATCGACATCTCGCGGCTCTGGACCTTCACCAACTACTCGGGTGATGCGGGCGGCGGGGTCTTCCCGCAGTCGGACAGCGTGGGCTACCTGTTCCTGCTCTGCCTTCTGCTGCCGGTCTATACGATCACCGGCTACGACGCCTCGGCCCATACTTCCGAGGAAACCAGGAACGCCGCCCATTCGGTGCCGCGCGGCATCGTCTCGGCCGTCATCTGGTCGTCGCTCGTGGGCTGGCTGATGATCTGCGCCATCACTCTGGCGATCCCGGACATGAACGAGGCCGCGTCCAAGGGCTGGGGCGTGTTCTTCTTCACCATGGACTCGATCATGCCGGCCGGACTGAAGAACGTGCTCTACCTCGGCATCTTCATCGCCCAGCTGCTCTGCGGTCTGGCGACCGTGACCTCGGCCAGCCGGATGCTCTTCGCCTTCTCTCGCGATGACGGGATGCCCGTCGGGTCGAAAGCGCTGGCAACGGTGTCGCCGAAGTACCGCACGCCGGTGAACGCGATCTGGACGGCGACGGCGCTGTGCATCCTCTACGTGGTGCTGGCCCTGTCGATCAAGGTGGCGGGCACCTCGATCTACGTGATCGTGGTGAACTCGACGCTGGTGTTCCTGTTCCTGTCCTTCACCATTCCGCTGGTTGCGGCGATGATGAACTACGGTGGACCGAAGTGGCCGAAGCCCGGCCCCTGGGCGATGAGCGCGGGTCTCTACAAGCTTGTCACCGTGCTGTCGGTGGTCGGCATGGGGATCATCCTCTTCATCGCCGTGGCGCCGCCGAACGAGCGGGTGCTCTACGTCGTGCTCGGCTTCATCGTGGTGGCGCTTATCCTCTGGGTGACGGTCGAGAACCGCCGCTTCGAGGGCCCGCCGACCGGTGAGCGGATCGAGGCGCGCAAGGCGGCCATTGCTGCGGCGGAACGCGCCGTTGGCGAAGCCACCTGACATCTGCCAGAAGAAAGACCGGACGCGGCGGCGACAACGCCGCCGCGTTCCAATTCCACAGGGAGGGGCGACATGCCCGCAAATCTGACATTCGACGACCTGAAGAAAGCCGTGAAAAGCGGCGAGATCGATACCGTCCTGACCTGCATCGTCGACATGCAGGGCCGCCTGATGGGCAAGCGCTTCCACGCGCAGCACTTCATTGATTCAGGCTATGAGGAAACGCACGGCTGCAACTACCTTCTGGCCGTCGACATGGAGATGACAACGGTTCAGGGCTACAAGTCCTCGAACTGGTCGACGGGCTATGGCGACTATGTCCACAAGCCCGACCTGAAGACGATCCGCCGGGTGCCCTGGCTGCCGGGCACGGCGATGGTGATGTGCGACCTCTTGGACCATCACACGCACGAGCTGGTGCCGCACGCGCCGCGCTCGGTGCTCAAGGCGCAGATCGCGCGGGCCGAGAAGCTGGGCTTCACGCCGATGATGGCCTCGGAACTGGAGTTCTTCCTGTTCGAGAACAGCTACAACGGCCTCTTTGACGCGGGCTATCGCGGGATGGTGCCGCTGTCGCGCTACAACATCGACTATTCGATCCTTGGCACCTCCAAGGAAGAAGGCGTGATGCGCGCCATCCGCAACGGGCTTTATGGCGCGGGCATCCCGGTCGAGAACTCCAAGGGCGAGGCCGAGGCGGGGCAGGAGGAAATCAACGTCCGCTATTCCGACGCGCTCGATACCTGCGACATGCATTCGATCGTGAAGAACGGCGTGAAGGAGATCTCGCACCAGCACGGGCTGGCCGCGACCTTCATGGCGAAGTGGAGCCACAAGCACGCCGGATCGTCGAGCCACATTCACCAGTCGCTGTGGACAGGGGGCAAGAACGCCTTTTTCGACCCCAAGGCCAAGCACGGCATGTCGGACCTGATGCGGCATTACCTTGCCGGGCAGCTGGCCCATGCGGGCGAGGTCACGGCCTTCCTTGCGCCCTACGTCAACAGCTACAAGCGGTTCGTCGTGGGGATGTTCGCGCCGACCAAGGCGGTCTGGAGCGTCGACAACCGCACCGCGGGCTTCCGCGTCTGCGGCGACGGCACCAAGGGCGTGCGTGTCGAGTGCCGGATCGGCGGGGCCGACCTGAACCCCTACATGGCCTGCGCGGGGCTGCTGGCGGCGGGGCTTGCCGGGATCGAGGGGAAGATGGCGCTGGAGCCAGAGATTTCGGGCGACCTTTACCAGACCGGTGGAATCCGCGAAATTCCACATGCGCTGCGCGACGCAGCGGTGCTGCTTGACGGCTCGAAGATGCTGCGCAAGGCAATGGGCGACGATGTGATCGACCACTATGTCCATTGTGCCCGCTGGGAAGTCAGCGAGATGGACCGCGTGGTGACCGACCACGAGGTGCATCGCGGGTTTGAACGCGCCTGAC
>JBJOQI010000008.1:0-8588 GCA_046050045.1 Pseudomonadota bacterium
CGACAGGATCAGCTGGCTTTCGGTTTCATGGGTGAAGGAGTTGCCCGACGAGATCCGGATCGCCTCGTAGGTCGTGGCCATGTCCATGCCCGCGGCCTTCATCGTGACGAAGGCCTCGCAGAGCGTCAGCAGGTTCGCGGTGGCGAGGTAGTTCGTCATCACCTTGAGCACGCTCGCAGACCCGAGCGGCCCGGTGTGCAGGACGTTGCGCCCGATGATGGTCAGGATCGGCAGGATATCCTCGAAGGTCGCCCGGTCGCAGCCGGCATAGACCGAGATGTTGCCGGTGGCCGCCCGGTGCACCCCGCCCGAGACCGGCACATCGGCCATGCGCCCGCCAAGTGCCGTGACCCTGGCGTTCAGGCGCAGGACCTCGGCCTCGTCGGTCGTGGACATCTCGAGCCAGGTCCGCCCCGGCCCCATCGCCGACAGCAGGCCCCCCGGCCCCTCGACCACGGCGGCAGAGGCCTTGGGCGAGGGCAGGCAGGTGATGACCGTTCCGCAGGCCTCGAGCATCGCGGCGGGCGTCGTGCCGGCCTTTGCCCCGCGCGCCACGAAGTCGGCCACCCGCGCGGCGTCGAGGTCGAGCACGGTCAGGTCGACGCCGTTGCGCAGAAGCGTGCCCGCAAGATTGCCCCCGGCGCTGCCGAGCCCGATGAAACCGACTTTCATGTGATGATCCTCCTTGTCGGGGCGATCCTGCGCGAAAGGTATGCGGTCGCTCTTGTCTGTCCGCGACATTCGCGGTCTGTGCGGGGCCGCACAGGACCGGCGTGGCCTTGCACCTGTGCGCAAGGGGCGGCGCGGCCTATATTGCCCTGCATCCGAACAGGAGAACACCGATGTCGATCCGCCCCGTCCTTGAATCCCGCCGCGCGCAGCCGACGATGGAGGGTGCCGGCGTGCACCTGCACCGCGCCTTCGGCTTCCGCGACCCGAGCGAACTTGACCCCTTCCTGCTGTTCGACGACTTCCGCAACGAGAACCCGAACGACTATCTGCGCGGCTTTCCCTGGCATCCGCACCGGGGGATCGAGACGATCACCTACGTCCTCGCAGGCACCGTCGAGCATGGCGACAGCCTTGGCAACCGCGGGCGGCTGGGCGCGGGCGACGTGCAGTGGATGACGGCGGGTTCGGGCATCCTGCACCAGGAAATGCCGCTGGGCAACGCGCGGGGGCAGATGCACGGCTTCCAGCTCTGGGCGAACCTGCCTGGTCACATGAAGATGACCGCGCCGCGCTATCAGGACGTGAAGGGTCGCGACATCCCCGAGATCATGGATGACGACGGCGCCGTGGTGAAGGTGATCGTGGGGTCGTTCTGGGGCCGGACCGGCCCGGTGGACGGCATCGCGGCCGACCCGCAGTATCTGGATATCTACGTTCCGCCGGGGGTGAAGAAGACCTTCAAGGTCGACACCTACCGCCGCGCCTTTGCCTATGTCTTCGACGGCGCGGGGCGCTTTTCCGATGCAAGCCGCCCGCAGGGCGTGCTGCTGGAAAAAGAAGTGAAGGGCGAAGAGGTCAACATCCGCGACATGTCGGGCAACCGCACGCTGATCCGCTTCGGCACCGGCGACGAGGTGACGGTGCAGTCGGGCGAGGACGGCATCCGGTTCCTGCTGATCTCGGGTGCGCCGATCGAGGAGCCGGTGGCCTGGCACGGGCCGATCGTGATGAACACCGATGCCGAGATCCGGCAGGCGATGGCCGACCTGCGCAATGGCACCTTCATCCGGCCCGCGCACTGATCCCGCGGCGCGGGCGGGGGGCTGCCTGCCCCCCGGGTCGCCCCTTGCGGGGCGCCCTCCCCCCGGGGATACTTGGCCAAGGAAGATGGAGCAGCAATGGCGCGCAGTCTTGTCCTGCTGGCGGTCCTTGGACTTGCCGGTTGCGGGGATTTCCCCGATCTTGGTCCCGGCGACCCCGCCGCGGCCCAAGGCCCCTATCCGGCCCTGCTGACGCATGACGCCCTGCAGGCGGTCTCGGGCGCGGCGGACGAGGCCACCGACCCGGCCGCGAGCCTGCAGGCGCGCGGCAAGGCCCTGAAGGCGCGGGCGGACTGCCTGCGCAAGGGCGCGCTTCCCTGTCCGCCCGCACCCTGACGGGCGCGTTGCACCGGGGCCGCGAAACGGCTAACACCCGGGCCGAACGAAGCGAAGCCGGACGGAGCCCCAGATGACCAGACCCTTGCGCCTTGGGATTGCCGGGCTTGGCACCGTCGGCATCGGCGTCGTCAAGATCATCGCGCGGCACACCGACCTGCTGGGCCGCCGCGCCGGGCGACCCATCGTGATCTCTGCCGTCTCGGCCCGCGACCGGTCGAAGAACCGCGATGCCGACCTGTCGGCCTATGCCTGGGAAGACGATCCGGTGCAGTTGGCCCGGCGCGCCGACGTCGATGTCTTTGTCGAGGTCATGGGCGGGTCCGAAGGCAAGGCCCGTATCGCGACAGAAGCCGCGATCGCGGCAGGCAAGGACGTGGTGACGGCGAACAAGGCGCTGCTGGCGCTGCACGGGCAGGCGCTGGCCGAGGCAGCAGAAGCCAAGGGCCACGTCATCCGCTTCGAGGCGGCCGTCGCCGGCGGCATTCCGGTGGTGAAGGCCCTGACCGAGGGCCTTGCCGGCAACGAGATCCGCCGCGTGATGGGCGTGATGAACGGCACCTGCAACTACATCCTGACCCGGATGGAGAACGCAGGCCTGCCCTATGACACGGTCTTCGAAGAGGCCCGCCAGCTTGGCTATCTCGAGGCGGACCCGAACCTCGACGTGGGCGGCATCGACGCAGGCCACAAGCTGAGCCTGCTGGCCTCGATCGCCTATGGCACGCGCGTGAGCTTTGCCAATGTCGAGCTGGAAGGCATCGGCAAGATCAAGATCGAGGATATCCGCCACGCTGCCGACATGGGCTACCGGATCAAGCTTCTGGGCGTGGCACAGATGACAGGGCGCGGGCTGGAACAGCGCATGTCGCCCTGCCTTGTCCCGGCCAACAGCCCGCTCGGCCAGTTGCAGGGCGGCACCAACATGGTGGTGCTGGAGGGCGACAGCGTCGGCCAGATCGTGATGCGCGGTGCAGGCGCGGGCGAAGGCCCGACGGCAAGCGCGGTGATGTCCGACATCATCGAGATCGCCCGCGGCACCCGGATTTCGACCTTCGGTCAGCCCGCCGCGACCCTGGCCGAGCCTGTCGCGGCCCGCGCCACCTCGCCCGCGCCGCACTACCTGCGGATGACGCTGGTGGACAAGCCCGGCGCGCTGGCCAAGGTGGCAACCGTGCTGGGCGACGAGGGCATCTCGATCGACCGGATGCGGCAATACGGGCACGCCGATACCTCGGCGCCGGTCCTGTTCGTGACGCACAAGACGACCCGGGCCGCGATCGACCATGCGCTGGCGCGCCTGCCCGCGACCGGCGTGGTGCTGGAAGACCCGGTCGCGATCCGGATCGAGGAAGTCTGAGGCTTTCCGCCAGGCGTTAGCGCCAACCACCCTTGCCCGCCCCTTCCCCCCCGCGCTAAGGCTTGCGCAAGATTATTTCGGAGGCGAGGGACGACCGATGGCCGACAAGGAACAGTTTCAGGACCGGCTGCTTTCACTGGGCCTCGCCCGTGTCAGCGAGGCCGCGGCGCTGGCCAGTGCGCGCCTGATCGGCCGCGGCGACGAGAAGGCCGCCGACCAGGCCGCGGTCAACGCCATGCGCGACCAGCTGAACCTGCTCGACATCGCGGGCGTGGTGGTGATCGGCGAGGGCGAGCGTGACGAGGCCCCGATGCTGTTCATCGGCGAGGAGGTGGGCACCGGCAACGGCCCGGCGGTCGACATCGCGCTCGACCCGCTGGAGGGCACGACGCTGACTGCCAAGGACATGCCGAATGCCCTGACCGTCATCGCCATGGCGCCGCGTGGCACCATGCTGCACGCCCCCGACGTCTACATGGAGAAACTCGCGATCGGGCCTGGGTTCAAGCAGGGCATCGTCAACTTCTCGATGAGCCCGTCCGAGAGGGTCTCGGCCCTTGCCGCGGCAAAGGGCTGCTCGACCAAGGACATCACCGTCTGCGTGCTCGACCGCCCGCGGCACGAGGCGCTGATCGCCGAAATCCGCTCGACCGACGCAGCGATCCGGCTGATCACCGACGGCGACGTGGCGGGCGTCATGCACTGCGCCGAGCCCGAGACGACGGGCATCGACATGTACATGGGGTCGGGCGGCGCGCCCGAGGGCGTGCTGGCCGCGGCCGCGCTGAAGTGCATGGGCGGGCAGTTCTTCGGCAAGCTGCTGTTCCGCAACGAGGACGAGAGGGCCCGCGCCCGCAAGGCCGGGATCACCAACTTCGACCGCGTCTATACCCGCGACGATCTGGTCCGGGGCGACGTGATCTTTGCCGCGACGGGCGTGACGAACGGCAGCCTGCTTGCCGGCATCAAGCGCGAGCCCGGCTACCTGACGGCAGAGACGATCCTGATGCGGTCGAAGACCGGGTCGATCCGCCGGATGCAGTACCGCAACCCGGCAAAGTGACAGCGGCCGGGCGGGATCGGTTCGCCCGAAAGGTGATTGCTTTTCACCGAAAAAGGGCCAGTGTTCGCCGCAGGCGTGGCGCAGGGGTGAACGCAGATGACAACTGACGGGCCCAGGACAGGAACCGCATCTGTCAATGGTCCCTTGTGGGGATCTTCGGCGCGAAACTGGGCGACCATCCAGGAAGGACAGTTCCGCGCCGGTTTCGAGGCCGTGCTGACGCGTTGCGGCGTCGGCCCCGGCACAGCTTACCTTGATGCAGGCTGCGGGGCCGGAATGGCCGTCCGCATGGCAGCAGACCGGGGCGCACGGGTTGCGGGGTTCGACGCCGCCGAGGCTCTGCTCGACATCGCCAGGGAGCGGACGCCAGAGGGGGACTTCCGTCAGGCCGACCTCGAGGACATCCCCTTCGCGGATAACGCCTTCGAAGTCGTGACGGGCTTCAATTCCTTCCAGTTCGCCGCTGACCCGGTCTGCGCCCTGTCCGAGGCGCGGCGCGTAGCCAGACCGGGCGGTCTGGTCGCCATAATGACATGGGGCAATCCCGAAGGCATGCAGGCCGCGGCCATCGTCGGGGCGCTGCGCCCATTGCTGCCGCCTCCACCGCCGGGTGCGCCGGGGCCCTTTGCCCTTTCCGATCCGTCGCGACTGAGGGAGTTTGCGCACTCTGCGGGATTGACGGCGGAAGAGATCGTCGACGTCGACAGCCCATGGCGCTATCCGGACGAGAGTACCGCACTGGATGGCATCGGGTCATCCGGCGTCGCAGCCCGGGCCGCCGGTCTGGCTGGCCGCGCGGCCGTCGATGCCGCGCACCGCGCGGCCCTGGCACCCTTCCGGCAAACGGACGGATCGTACCTTATCGGTGCGTCCTGCCGGTTCCTCGTCGCCCGCGCCTGAGCGCGCGGCGCTCACCGCCTTGCGCAGACCTGCCTGCTCTGGCATCCCGGGACCATGTCCAGCCGCGCCTTCCTTGATGTCGAAACCTCGGTCACCGGGCACCGCTGGGCGGGACCGACGGCCGAGGCCGACCGGCTGGCCGAGGCGATGGCGCAGGCAACCGGCCTGCCGCTGGCGCTGTCGCGGGTGCTGGTGGCGCGCGGCGTGACACCGGCCGAGGCCCAGGGCTTCCTGGAGCCGCAGCTGCGCGACCTGCTGCCTGACCCGCGCGGACTGAAGGACATGGGGGTCGCCGCCGCGCGCTTTCTGGCCGCGGTGCAAGGCCGCCAGCGCATCGCGGTCTTTGCCGACTATGACGTGGACGGCGGGGCCTCGGCCGCGCTGATCCTGACCTGGCTGCGCGCGATGGGGCGGCAGGCCACGCTCTACATTCCCGACCGGATCGACGAGGGCTACGGCCCGAACGTGCCCGCGATGCAGGCGCTGGCCGCCGCGCATGACCTGATCGTCTGCGTCGATTGCGGGACGCTGAGCCACGAACCCGTTGCCGCGGCCAAGGGCGCGGATGTCGTGATCCTTGACCATCACCTCGGGGCCGAGACGCTGCCAGAGGCGCTGGCCGTGGTGAACCCCAACCGGCAGGACGAGGACGGCACGCTTGCGCACCTCTGCGCGGCTTCAGTCGTGTTCCTGATGCTGGTCGAGGTGAACCGGCTGCTGCGCGAGGCCGGGCAGGCAGGCCCCGACCTGATGGCGTTGCTCGACCTGGTGGCGCTGGCGACGGTGGCCGATGTCGCGCCCCTGACCGGCGTCAACCGGGCGCTGGTGCGGCAGGGCCTGCGCATCATGGCACGGCGCGAGCGGCCGGGGCTGGTGGCGCTGGCCGATGTCGCGCGGCTCGACCGGGCGCCGACACCCTATCACCTGGGGTTCCTCTTCGGGCCGCGGGTCAATGCCGGGGGCCGGATCGGCGCGGCCGATCTGGGCGCGCGCCTGCTGGCCACGGCCGACCCCGCCGAGGCGCGGGCGCTGGCGCTACGGCTTGATGCGCTGAACACCGAGCGGCGCGAGATCGAGGCGCGGGTGCGCGAGGAGGCGCTGGCCCAGGCCGAGGCCCGCGGCATCGACGGGCCGCTGGTCTGGGCGGCAGGCGAGGGCTGGCATCCCGGTGTCGTGGGCATTGTCGCCGCGCGGCTGAAGGAGGCCACGAACCGCCCCGCCGTGGTGATCGGGATCGAGGGCGGCATTGGCAAGGGCTCGGCCCGGTCGGTCGCGGGCGTCGATCTTGGCGCGGCCGTGCAGCGCGTAGCTGCCGAAGGCCTGCTGCTGAAAGGGGGCGGGCACCGGATGGCGGCGGGCCTGACCGTGGCGCAGGACCTGATCCCCGCCGCGATGGAGCGCCTTGCCGATCTGCTGGCCCGGCAAGGGTCGGGCGCGGCAGGCCCGCGCGACCTGCGCATCGACGGGTTGCTGATGCCGGGGGCCGCGACACTCGATCTTGTGGGCGACCTCGACCGGGCCGGCCCCTTCGGCCAGGGCGCCCCCGCCCCCCGTTTCGCCTTCGGTTCGGTGACCGTGGTGCAGGTGCGGCGGATGGGCGAAAGCCACTTGCGGGCGGTGTTTTCGGACGGGATGGCGGGGCGGGTCGAGGCGCTGATGTTCGGGGGGTTCGAGGGGCCGGTGGGGCCGTTCCTGCAGGCCAGGGCGGGGCGGACGGTACATGTGGCGGGGCGGCTGGAGGTCGACCACTGGGGCGGCAGGGCCAGGGTGCAGCTGAAGCTCGACGACGCCGCCGAAGTGGCGCCGGCGCGCTAGCCGGGACGGCAGGACGGGCCGACAAGAATCCTTCAAGAATCCCCTTGCGCGACGGGAAAGGGTGCCATAAACACCGCCCCACGCCGACAGCGGCCCGTTCGTCTATCGGTTAGGACATCAGGTTTTCAACCTGAGAAGAGGGGTTCGACTCCCCTACGGGCTGCCACGGTTTTCCCCATCTTCACGGCACAGGTGATGCGCGCAGGGCGCGGGATGGCGCTTGGCCACGCGGCGGAAAGGCGTGGCCTTTCAGGGGCTTGCGGCAAGGGGCCCGCGGATCAGCCGCCGGCCCGCCCGGCAAGCGCGACGGCCCCGGCGGCGACCGGGCGGGCCATCTGGCCCATGACCGGACCGCCCCCGCCCGCGGGCGCGGCGAGGCCGAAGTCCCGCACGATCATCCGGGGGTTCGCGTCGTTCAGAAACACATAGGCCGCGCCGAGGGCGGCGAAGATCAGAAGCAGTCGGGGCATGGCAGCAATCCCGATGACATGTGGTGCGGGGGAAGTCTGGCAGCGGATTCGGGCGGGAATGCGGCATTTCGCACCGGGGGCGGTTCAGGGGGCGGCAAACCCCTGATTTCAGGAGAAAAACAACGTATGCACAACGTCTTCCCAACGTCTTCTTTACGTACGTACGTTCAGGATACGTTGGGGGGGGTAGGGTGGGTGAAACCCACCATTCTGGGGCGAGACGGATGCAGCGGAGTGGTGGGTTGGCACCCACCCTACGGGTTTCATGAAACGTTAAGCCTTTCGCCGCAGCGTGCCGCGATGCCGGACTACCGCCGCCCCCGTGTCGCAGGGGCCACCATCTTCTTTACCGTCGCGCTTGCCGACCGACAGGCTGATATGCTCGTCCGGCACATCGATGCACTGCGCAGCGCCGTGCGCGAGACGCGGGCGCGGCACCCCTTCGCGATCCCGGCCTGGGTGGTGCTGCCCGATCATCTTCATGCGGTCTGGACCCTGCCGGCCGGAGACGCGGAGTTCAGTACGCGCTGGAAAGAGATCAAGACCAGATTCACCAAGGCCGTCGGACAGGTTGGCCCGCGCAGCGCGTCGAAGGTCGCCAAGGGCGAGGCCGGGCTGTGGCAACGGCGGTTCTGGGACCACCATATCCGCAGCGAGGCCGATCTTGCCGCCCATGTGCAGTATTGCTGGTGGAACCCGGTCAAGCACGGATATGTCGAGCGCCCCGCCGATTGGCCTCATTCCTCGATCCATCGCGACATCCGGTTGGGAAAGGTCGGGGCGGAATGGTCAGGTGTCACGCCAGAGGGCGAGTTCGGCGAACGGCGGTAGGGTGGGTGAAACCCACCAAGTGGGAGTGGAGCGGGCGCGGT
>JBJOQI010000009.1:0-3565 GCA_046050045.1 Pseudomonadota bacterium
TCGCGCACCTCGAAGAACTGCGCAAGCGCCTCGGCCAGCAGCTTTTCCTTGATGCCGGGGAAGTGGACAGCGACGATCCGGCGCAGGGTTTCTTCGTCCGGAAAACGGATGTAGTGGAAGAAGCACCGCCGCAGAAACGCGTCGGGCAGTTCCTTTTCGTTGTTCGACGTGATGATGACCACCGGGCGATGCCTGGCCCGGATCGTCTCGCCGGTCTCGTAGACGTGGAACTCCATCCGGTCGAGTTCCTGCAGCAGGTCATTGGGAAACTCGATGTCCGCCTTGTCGATCTCGTCGATCAAGAGGACGACCTTTCCCGGAGCTTCGAAGGCCTGCCAGAGCTTTCCCTTGCGGATGTAGTTGCGCACCTCGTGCACGCGTTCGTCGCCAAGCTGGCTGTCGCGCAGGCGGCTGACCGCATCGTATTCGTACAGCCCCTGCTGGGCCTTGGTCGTCGATTTGACGTGCCATTCGATCAGCGGCAGCCCGAGACTCAGCGCGACCTGCCGCGCGAGTTCCGTCTTTCCAGTTCCCGGCTCGCCCTTCACCAATAGGGGGCGTTCCAGCGTCACCGAAGCGTTGACGGCAACAGTCAGATCAGCGGGGGCTATGTAGCGGTCAGTGCCTTTGAATCGCATAAGTTTTTTCTCGGCCTGACAGATTTTCCCTGCGGTTTTACCGAGCGGTTCATTTTTCTGCAAGCCGGGGTGGACAGCTAGTGACATCCCCCCGGCGTTAAGGTATGAGCCGCCCGCAAGGAGCGTGACCCAGATGGCCGACACAAAAATCTCGGAACGCACCTCAGTCAGGAAGGATACGGACATGAAGGCCGAGGTCTTTCTTCCCGAGGACTACCGTCCCGCCGAAGACGAACCTTTCATGAACGAGCGGCAGCTCGAATACTTCCGCCGCAAGCTGCTCGTCTGGAAACAGGAACTGCTCGACCAGTCTGCCGAGACCATCGAAGGTCTGCAGGACAGCGCACGCAACGTCCCCGATATCGCCGACCGGGCGAGCGAGGAAACCGACCGCGCGCTGGAACTGCGGACCCGCGATCGTCAGCGCAAACTGGTCTCGAAGATCGACGCCGCCCTTCGGCGGATCGACAATGGCGAATACGGCTACTGCGAGATGACGGGCGAGCCGATCAGCCTCAAGCGGCTGGATGCGCGCCCGATCGCCACGATGACGCTGGAAGCGCAGGAAAAGCACGAACGCCGCGAGCGCGTGCACCGCGACGACTGATCGCGGGGCAGATCGCTGGACAATCCAGGTGCCGGGGCCGCAAGGTTCCGGCATCTTCGTTTTCCGGGGGGAAGGACATGCTGATCGGTCGGCCGGTAACGGTGGTCGGCGCGGGCATCGCGGGGCTGGCGGTTGCGCTGGCTCTGGCGTTGCGCGGGGCGGCGGTGACGGTGCTGGAACAGGCCCCAGAGCTGCGCGAGGTCGGCGCAGGTCTGCAGATCGCGCCGAACGGGGCGCGGGCGCTGGATGCGCTTGGCCTTGGCCCCGCCCTTCGGCAGGACGGGTTCGCATCGCAGGGCGTCGACCTGATCGACGGCGAAACCGGGGCAGGGGTCGCGCGGCTGGACCTTGGCGCGGTGGCGGGCGGGTTCTGGCTGGTCCACCGGGCCGACCTGATCGGGATCCTGCGTCAAGGCTCGGCCGCCGCCGGCGTTCAGATCCGGACCGGGGCCCGCGTCGACACGGTGCGGCTGGGTGACACGGGGGCCGAGGTGACGCTGGAGGGGGGCGAAACCCTCGCGCCTTCGCTGCTGATCGGTGCGGATGGGCTGCACTCGCTGACACGCGCTGCGCTGAACGGTCGGGTCGCGCCCTTTTTCACCCACCAGGTGGCCTGGCGCGCAACGATCCCGTGGGAGGGGCCGATGGTGCCCGGCGCGCGGGTCTTCATGGGGGCAGGACGACACGTGGTGACCTACCCGCTGCGGGGCGGGCAACTGCGCAACATCGTCGCGGTCGAGGAGCGTCGGAAATGGGCCGAGGAAAGCTGGTCGCTGACCGATGACGCCCTGGCCCTGCGCGTGGCCTTCGAGGATTTCGTGCCCGAGGTGCGCGGCTGGCTCGACCGGATCGACGCGCCGAACCTCTGGGGGCTGTTCCGCCATCCGGTGGCCGGGCGCTGGCACGGGCCGGGGGTGGCGATCCTGGGCGACGCGGCGCACCCCACGCTGCCGTTTCTGGCGCAGGGCGCGAACATGGCACTGGAAGACGCCTGGGTGCTGGCGGATTGCCTGGCCCGGCATGACGGAGACGCACCGGCGCTGGCGGCCTATCAGGTGGCGCGGCGGGAGCGGTCCCTGCGCATTGTCGAGGCTGCCAACGCCAACGCGCGGAACTATCACCTGTCAGGTGTCAGGCGGACAATCGGGCATCTGGGCCTGCGGGCGATCAGCCGCTATGCCCCCGGCCGGTTGCTGGGGCGGTTCGACTGGCTCTATGGCCACGACGTGACAGCCGGTCAGAGCGCCAGGTAGGGCACGCGCTCGCCCGCCTTGCGCGGACCGTCGCCCACCGGGCGGACCAGCAGGGCACCGGCGTCCGACAGGATCGACAGCAGCGCCGAATCCTGCCGGTCGAAGGGGGTCACGACCACCTCGCCCGCCTGGTGGCCAAGGCGCGCGCGCATGTAGTGGGCGCGGGGGCCGTTCGCCTCGACATCGGCGCCCAGGCGCGCGGTGAGCGGCACGGGCAAGGGCGCGGGGTCGCCCTGCAAGGCGCGGATCAAGGGTTGCATGAAGAGATGCCCGCAAACAATTGCAGAAACAGGGTTTCCTGGTAGCCCGAGCATGGCCGCCTTGCCCATGCGCCCTGCCATCAAGGGCTTGCCCGGGCGCATCGCGATCTTCCAGAAGGCGCGGTCAAGCCCCATGCCCTGCGCGACCTTGGCCACAAGATCATGGTCGCCCACGCTCGCCCCGCCGATGGTCACGATCAGGTCCGCGTCGGCAGCAAGCGAGAGCGTGAAGGCAAGCGAGGCCTCCGTATCCCGCGCGATGGGCAGCAGGCGCGCCTCCGCCCCGGCCGCTTCGGCCATCGCGGCAAGCGCGAAGCTGTTCGAGGCGATGATCTGGTCGGGCGAGGGGCTTTCGCCCGGCATCACAAGCTCATCGCCCGTGGCGATCAGCGCGACAACCGGACGGCGTGCCACGGTGACCGAGGGCGCGTTCATCGCCGCCGCAAGGGCAAGGTCGCGCGGTGTCAGGCGGCGCGGGGCGGATAGCAGGTCGCCCGCCCGAAAGTCCTGCCCGGCGGGGCGGATATGGGTGGCGGTCTCCAGCCGGAGCCCAAGCGAGACGGTGTTGCCAGAGCCCGTGACATCCTCTTGCAGCACGACGCGCGCCGCCCCGTCAGGCACGGGTGCGCCGGTGAAGATGCGGACGGCCTGGCCGGGACCGACAGGGCCGGCAAACCCGTGCCCGGCGGCGGACGTGCCGATGACGGTCAGGCTGCTGCCGGGCTGGTGGTCGGCCTCGGTGATGGCATAGCCGTCCATGGCCGAGGCCGCGAAGGGCGGCTGCGTCAATGCGGCGACTACCGGTGC
>JBJOQI010000010.1:0-4331 GCA_046050045.1 Pseudomonadota bacterium
ATAGGTCAACCTGCCGACCTACCTCGTTCACGGTTTTAGCTACAGACGCGTCCGTCGGCTGCGGTTGAGAGCGGCGAGGTAATCAAACGAGATCAATGGGTTGTCGCATAAGTGGTTGAAATCTCAGAGTTCGATGTTCTCCTTTTGGTCCGCCTCATAACCTGAAGGTCGCAGGGTCTGGTCCTGACATCCGATTTCGCTTCAGAGGCAGCTTACTTTGGTTTCCGACCGATACGCTATGCTTTGTTGGGGCAACAGGTTGCGCGCGCCTAAACTGGGCACAAATGGAATCTGGCGTCAGCCTGAACATCCACCCGCAGACTTTGGGGGTATCTTTGGGGGTACCAATCTTGACCACACTAAAATAAATTAATACTTCCAGTAAGTTATTTATTCAATGTGGGTCCCTTCACCGCACCACCTTCCGCTTCAGATCAGTCAGAGGGTGGCCGAGGCGCCGCGGGGGTCACGCGGACGTGGCACCTGCTGGCAGGGGCAGGTCCAGCGTGATCTCCAGGCCCGATCCCTCCGCGCCGCGCGTGACGGTCAGGCCGATGCCAAGGGTCTGGGCGATCTCCTTCACGATATGCAGGCCAAGGCCGCGCGTCCCCGACCGGATGCGGCCCTCCCTCTCTGGCGCGGTCAGGCGGGCGCGAAGGGTCGTGAAGGCGTCATCGGCAAGCGCCGGGCCGGTGTCCGAAACGGTCATGCGGGCCAGCCCGGGCACGGGCTCGACCCGCACGGTGACAGCCGTGCCGGGCGGGGAATGGACCAGGGCATTGCCCGCCAGGTTGCGCAGCATCTCGCCCAGCAGCACTTCCTCGCTTTGCGCCACAAGATGCTCTGGCCCGTCATAGCCAAGGTCCATCCCCTGCCGGATCGCCAGCGGAAGCAGGTCCTCGACAACGCCCCGCGCTACGGCGGCGACGTTCGTCGGTCCCGAGCCCGGCCGCAGCCCGGTGGCCTGTACCCGCGCCAGCAGCAACAGCTGTTCCAGCACCCTTTCGGTCCGCACCAGCGCCGCGTCGGCCTTGCCGAGTGCCTCGGTCTGGGGCCCCGCGCCAGCCTCGCGCCGCGCCACGGCAAGCTGGGTGCGGGCCACGGTCAGCGGTGTCCGGATCTGGTGATTGGCGTTGCCGGCAAAGTTCTGCAGCGCCGTCACCGCGTCCTGCAGGCGCAACAGGAACCCGTTCAGCGCCTGAATCACGGGTTGCAGCTCGCCCGGCGCGCGTGCCTCGACCGGAGACAGGTCATGCGGGGCGCGGGCGGCTATCGCCCGCGACAGCCGGTCCATCGGGCGCAGCGCCATCGTGGTGGCAAGCCAGGTCACCACGGCGGCCCCGGCAATCAGCAGGGCAATCCGCAGCGCCGACCGGGCCAGAATCGTCTGCGCCAGATTTTCGCGGGCAAGGGTCGATTCCGCCACCGTGACCACGACCGGAAACTGCCCCTCGCCGCTGGTCACCTCGCGCAGGATCGAGGCCTTGCGGATCGCCGTTCCGCGCATCAGGTCATCGGCAAAACCGCCCGACGCGCCTTCGGGGATGGCCGCGGGGGCCAGATCGTCGTACCCGGTCAGCAGGCCCGACGGGCCGTCCACCCGGTAAAAGACCTGATCCTGCGCGGCCGAGGACAACATTTCGAGCGCCGAGAACGGAATTTCCACGGATATCCCGCCCTCGACATCGACCGAGACCCCGTTGCCGATCGCCAGTGCCGATCCTGCCAGCACCCGGTCCGACACGTCCCGGGCGGTGCGCAGCGCTTCGGCCCTGGTGTCGATTAATGCCAGAACGCCGATCGCCAGCGTTGCCAGCACCAGCCAGACCAGGAGCCGCCGGCGCAGCGACGGTGCAGCGGCCTCAGCCATGCTCGGGCGGCCTTTCCAGCATGTAGCCCAGCCCGCGCGCCGTACGCAGCACCAGCCCGTGCGGCTGGATCCGGCGGCGCAGCCGGCTGACGTATTGCTCGATGGCATTGTCCGACAGGCTGTCGTCGATCGAGGTCAGCGACTGCACGATGGCCTCCTTGCCCACCACGCGGCCCGCCCGCAGGAAGAACAGTTCCAGCAGAGCCAACTCGCGCGCGGGCAGGTCCAGCGCCGCGCCCGCGACCGAGAACTGGCGCGATGTCAGGTCAAGCACGACCCCGCCGATCTCGACCACCGAGGCGCGCAATCCTGCCTGGCGCCGCAGCACGGACCGGACCCGCGCCTCGAACTCGTGCACGTCGAACGGCTTCACCATGTAGTCGTCGGCTCCCAGATCGAGGCCCCTGACCCGCTCGGCCGGCGCGCCGCGTGCGGTCAGGATCATGATGGCGACCGGGTTCTTGCGCCCGCGCAGGGCGCGCAGGACGGACAGCCCGTCCTTCTCGGGCAGGTTGAGGTCGAGGATCACGAGATCATAGCGCTCGGCCTGCGCCAGCGTTTCGGCCGACAGCCCGTCATGCACGACATCCACGGCATAGCCCGCCCCGGCAAGCAGGGTCGTCAGCGCCTCGGCCAGCGGCAGGTCGTCCTCGACAAGCAGGATACGCATGGCCGAACCTTAGGTTCGAATGCCACCAGTCGTCAAAGCCGGAACTGGCGAATTGGCCCCACAGTTTCCGGGCACGGCCGGGCACCGTCGGATCATCCGGCCCAAGACCGCGACGCAGGCTGCGAAACTTGACGGAAGGCCACTTTTCCGGCATCATCCCTTGGTTGTTTTCCTGATTTTTTCTGCCCGGCCTTTCGCCGGAATTCTCCCTGCTCCGACGCCATTTCTTTTGATGCGAGGGCATTTCAATGAGCAATTCTACAAGCAAGGACAGTGACGTTTCACGCCTTCACCCGACCGTTCGTCACAAGGTCAAGGCCATCCTGTCCCAACTCCACCAGGAAAAGATCCCCTTTGAAGTCTATGAAGCGTTCCGGACACCCGAAAGGCAGGCCGAGCTTTTCGCCCAAGGGCGGACCAAGACCGGGAACAAGGTCACCTGAGTCGGGCCCTGGGGATCGATGCACCAGTACGGCCTTGCCGTCGACATGGTGCTGAAGATCGACGGTCAATGGTCCTGGGACGACAAGGGCGTGCGCGCGAAGTTCTGGCCCCGCATGCATGAGATTGCCCGGCAGAACGGCATGACGCCGATCTTCAATTCCAGGGGCCAGCTGATCGAAAGCCCCCACATCCAGTTGCCGGGGATCACTGTTGCCCAGCTCATGGCCGGCAAGTACCCGGATGGCGGTGACGAAGCCTGGGCGAGCCGTCTGACCGAACTGATCGAGAACTGGTCGGGCGCGACAAAGGCACCGCCGAAACCGCAGGTCGAATTCGAGCGCCCGCCCCTTGACCCGTCCATCGTGCCGGACGTCATCGACATGGTTGTGCCGCAGAGTATCCCCGGGGTCGTTCCCCCTGACAATGCCGTGGCCGAAGAACGGTTCCAGCGGCTTCACGCCTTCGTCAAGCGGTGGGAGGGCAACTTCGTCAACGACCCGCGCGACAACGGCGGCGCGACCAACATGGGCATCACGCTGGCCACGCTGTCGGCCTGGCGGGGCAAGGAGGTTTCGGTTGCCGACGTCAGGGACCTGACGAGGCAGGAAGCCGACGCGATCTTCCGCGCGAACTATTATACCCTCTGCCGTTGCGGCGAGATGCCCGATCGCGTCGCCGCCGTCGTCTACAACGGCGCAGTCCTGCACGGGTCGGAGCGGAGCATCAAGTTCCTGCAGACCGCGTTCAACGGACTTGGTCTGGCCCTCGGCGGCAAGCCCCTGAAGGTGGACGGGGACATCGGACCGAACACGATGGCGGCGATCCGGCAGACCGATCCCACGTCCCTCGCCTCGGCCTATATCGACCAGCAGGAGGCATTCTTCCGCAAGCTCGATGACTTCGACCATTTTGGCAAAGGCTGGCTGAACCGGTCGTCCAGCCTGCGGGAATTCATTTCCACACTACCTCAGGGAGCGGGTGTTCGCCCGAAGAAGGACATGGCTGTCGCCGAAAACCTGACTGACTCCGGCTTCGATGCCGTTCTGGCCGGATCTGCCGAAAGCGCCGGTGCAAAGCCGGAAATGACCGCGTTGCTCAGCGCGGCGCTTGCGGCAAGTGGCAAGGACGGACAAAAAGTTCGCGACAGGTTGCAGGTCCTGCTTGATGTCCTCGACCAGAATTCTCTCGCCCCGAAAGGTCAGAAGGGCAAGTTGCCGCTGACGCCGGTCAATGCCGCCCTGGGCGAAGGGATTGGCCAGATGCTCGACGGCAAGAAGTCGGTCATGGGGGTCGTCGGGTTGCTTCTGACGGTCCTGTTGCCCGAAATCGGCCTGACGGGGACGATCG
>JBJOQI010000011.1:0-4118 GCA_046050045.1 Pseudomonadota bacterium
GCGCGGCCCACGACCGCCAGCACGACGCCAAAGCCCATGCCGGCGATGCCGAAGCCGATCAGGATGTTCAGGAACTGGTGCGCGCCCGGCGTGACGGCATAGGACGAGGCGACCAGGCCGACCGCATAGAACAGGCCGCCGAGGATGATCGCCTTGCGGTCACCGAACTTTTCGGCAAGCGCGCCGAACAGCGGCTGGCCGATGCCCCAGGCAAGGTTCTGGATCGCGATGGCAAGCGAAAAGTCGGCGCGCAGCCAGCCGAACTCGGTCGCGATGGGGATCTGGAACACGCCGAACGACGCCCGGACGGCAAAGCCCGCCATGATGACGATGCATCCCGCGATCAGGACCGGGCTAAAGAGGGCGGCGCGTTTTTCCATCGGCATCTCCTTTTCGTGCCAGCGATGCGCCTGACGTCCGGCGCCGTCAAATGCCGAATTGTGATGGAGGCAATCAGCGCAGCAGCGGACGGGCCTCGATCACGACAAAGGCCTGGGCCCAGGGATGGTCGTCGGTCAGCGAGACATGCACGATTGCCTCGTGCCCCGGGGGGGTCATGTCCTTGAGTCGCTCGGCCGCCCAGCCGGTCAGGTGCATCACCGGCTGGCCCGTCGGCAGGTTCGCAACCGCCATGTCCTTCCAGGAAATCCCCATCCGCAGTCCAGTGCCCAGCGCCTTGGAGCAGGCTTCTTTCGCCGCCCAGCGCTTGGCGTAGGTTCCGGCCGTGTCGGCACGGTGTTCGGCCTTGCGCTGTTCGACCTCGGTGAAGACGCGGTTGCGGAACCGGTCACCGAAACGGTCGAGCGTCGCGGCGATCCGCTCGATATTGGCAAGGTCGGTTCCGACGCCGAGGATCATGCGGTACCCCCGCGTGCCTCGTCCATCAGGCGGCGCATTTCCGCGATGGCAGGGCCGAGGCCAAGGAAGATCGCCTCGCCGACCAGGAAATGCCCGATATTGAGCTCCTTCAGTTCGGGGAAAGCCGCGACCGGCTGGACCGTCTCGTAAGTCAGACCGTGGCCGGCATGGACCTCGAGTCCGAGCGAATGGGCGAAAGCCGACATCTCGCGCAGGCGCGCCAGTTCGGCGTCGCGCGCGTCGACATGGCCTTCGGCATGGGCGTCGCAATAGGCCCCGGTGTGCAGTTCGACCACCGCGGCCCCGATCCGCGCCGCGGCCTCGATCTGGCGCTGATCGGCAGCGATGAAGATCGACACGCGGCAGCCCGCCTCGCGCAGGGGGGCGATGAAATGCGCGAGCCGGTTTTCCTCTCGCGCGACTTCGAGACCGCCCTCGGTCGTGCGTTCCTCGCGCCGCTCGGGGACGATGCAGACGGCATGGGGCCGGTGGCGCAGCGCGATCTGCTGCATCTCGTCGGTCGCAGCCATCTCGAAGTTCAGGGGCAGCGTCAGCGCCTCCATCAGACGCTCGATGTCGCGGTCGCTGATGTGGCGGCGGTCTTCACGCAGGTGCGCGGTGATGCCGTCCGCGCCGGACTGCTCGGCCAGAATCGCTGCGCGCACGGGGTCGGGATAGGCCGACCCGCGGGCGTTCCGGACCGTCGCCACATGGTCGATGTTCACGCCAAGGCGCAGGCGTCCGGTCGGGGCGGGGAAGGGCATGGCGGGGCTCCGTTGCGTCAGGCCGACCCTAGCCCGGAATTCGGCAAGGTCCAGAGGCTGCGGTGTGTCGGTTACGCTTCCGGCCTGTCGGCCCCGTCGCGCAGCCGCGCCGCCGCGAGCGCCCGCAGCTTCTCGGCCCGGTCGCGGAGCTTCTTGTGCCGACGTTTCTTGTAGGCGGCCACCAGCGGCAGGCTCAGATAGTGGCAGATTGCCGCGACGACGATGCCAGGGGCGATGCCGCCGACCAGATAGGGCAGGAAGATCGTATCGAAGAACCCTTCAAGCGCACGCCAATGCGGCACCCCGTCGGTAAAGATCGCGACGAAGTTGCGCGAAATCTCGGTCGTGGCGTCAGAAAAGGCGCGCAGGATGTCCTCGAAATGAAGCGGCCGGTCGATGCCGAGCAGCCAGTGCCCGAACTCGACCGAGGTCCAGGCAATGATTGGCGTGGTCAGGGGATTGCCGAAGAAGGTGGCCAGAAGCGCTGCAAGGATATTGCCGCGTATTGCCCAGGCGATGCCGGCCGCGGCGAGGAAGTGCAGACCGAAGAACGGCGTGAACGACACGAAGACGCCGGCAAAGACACCGCGCCCGATCCGGTGCGGTTCGTCCGGCAGGCGGCGCACACGATGCACGACGTATTGCGCGGCCCTGCGCCAGCCGCCGCGCGGGTAGAAGAATTCAACGATGGTCTGCACCCAGCCACGCGGGGTGCGCCGTTTGAAGACCAAGGGCCCGCCCTTTCGTCAGATACCCTGAAGCTCAGGGCTTGCGCGACAAGTCGCGGTAGCGTTCCACCTGCGCCACGTCGCTTTCTGCCTCGAGTGCGGTCAGCACCATGTGCAGATGTTCGACGTCGCGCAGGTCGACCTCTACGATGACCCGGTAAAAATCCGGCTTCCGGTCCACGAATGTCAGGTCGGAGATATTGGCCTTCTGTTCGCCGATCAAGGTGCATATCCGGCCGAGGACGCCGGCGTCGTTCGCGATGGTCAGGTTCAGGCTGACCGTATGGACCGGCGCGTGCACGCCCGAGTGCCAGTGCAGGTCGATCCAGCGGTTCGGCTGGTCCTCGAACTCGGCCAGGGCCGGGCAGTCGATGGCGTGGATGATGACGCCCTGGCCGCGATAGGTGATGCCGACGATCCGCTCGCCCGGAACCGGCTGGCAGCAGTTCGCACGGCGGAAACTCTGGTCCGCGGACAGGCCGACGACGGCCTTGCGGGCGTCGATCACTTCGGACTGCTTGGCCGCAAGTTCGGGATAGATCGCCTCGATCACCTCGCGTGCCGTCAGTTCGGCAGACCCGAGCCGCGCCAGAACCTCGGTTTCATCCGGCAGGCCGAGCGTCTTGGCCGCCGTCCGCAGCGCCTTGTCCGAGGCCTTGCGGCCGATGTGCTCGAAGGCCACCCGCGCCAGTTCCTGGCCAAGCTTGATGAAACGCTCGCGGTCTTCCTCGCGCAGGGACCGCCGGATTGCGGCCTTGGCCCGGCCGGTCACGACGATGTCGATCCAGGTCGCCTGCGGACGCTGGCCGGCGGCCGTGATGATCTCGACCGACTGGCCGTTCTTGAGCCGCGTCCAGAGCGGCACGCGAATACCGTCGACCTTTGCGCCGACGCAGGAGTTACCGATCCGGGTGTGGATCGCATAGGCATAGTCGATCGGCGTCGCGCCCTTGGGCAGTTGCACGACATCGCCCTTCGGCGTGAAGCAGAAGACCTGGTCGTTGTACATCTCGAGCTTGACGTTCTCGAGAAACTCGTCGTGGTCGCCTTCCTCGTCGAAGCGTTCGGT
Source organism: Pseudomonadota bacterium (assembly GCA_046050045.1). Lineage (GTDB taxonomy): Bacteria > Pseudomonadota > Alphaproteobacteria > Rhodobacterales > Rhodobacteraceae > JAOADN01. The sequence continues at coordinate 3,420 of JBJOQI010000011.1, forward strand.
CAGCGTGGCGATCCACTTCGCCGGATCGACCGCGAAGGGGTTGGCCGTGCGCACGCCGTCGCGATAGGACCAGTGCGCGGCCACCCCGGCCTCGGCCACCTCGTGCATCTGGCGGGTGCGGATCTGCACCTCGACCCGCTTGCCGTCGCGGCCCGAGACCGTGGTATGAATCGAGCGGTATCCGTTCGACTTGGGCTGGCTGATGTAATCCTTGAACCGGCCCGGCACCGCGCGCCAGCGGGTATGGATCACGCCGAGGATGCGGTAGCAGTCGGACTCGGACTTGCAGATGATGCGAAAGCCGTAGATGTCCGACAGCCGGCTAAAGGCCAGCTGCTTTTCCTGCATCTTGCGCCAGATCGAATAGGGCTTCTTCGCCCGGCCGAAGACATCGGCCTCGATCCCCGACTTGTCGAGTTCGTTGCGGATGTCGCCGGTGATCTTCGGGACGACCTCGCCCGATTCCTTCTGCAGCGTGATGAAGCGCCGGATGATCGAGGCGCGGGCCTCGTTGTTCAGGACCTTGAAGGACAGGTCCTCCAGCTCCTCGCGCATCCACTGCATGCCCATCCGCCCAGCCAGCGGGGCGAAGATGTCCATGGTCTCGCGCGCCTTGCGGGCCTGCTTGTCGGCCGGCAGCGACTTGATCGTGCGCATGTTGTGCAGCCGGTCGGCGAGCTTGACGAGAATCACGCGCAC
>JBJOQI010000012.1:0-3520 GCA_046050045.1 Pseudomonadota bacterium
ACACCCCCACCACGGTGCCGCCGCCGCGCGCCTCTTGCAGCGGCGCGAGCATCTGGAGGAACCGGGCGGGGCCGGTGTGGCTGTCCTGCACGACGCCGTCGATCAGCGCGGGGTCGGCGTCGATTTCGGATTGGGCGGGCATCGAGCCCACGAAGACGGCGGCGTTCAGTTCGCCCTCTTCGGTCTCCATCCGCGCGATCAGGGCGGGGAAGCCCGCGGGCTCGCGGGCGTCGAAATGCACCGCTTCGGCCAGGCGCGCGCCGCGCAGGCGGCAGTCCTCGGCCATTGCCGTCAGGTCCTCGATGTCGCGGCCTGCCAACAGGACGGCGGCACCCTGGCCTGCGGCCTTGCGCGCGAAGGCGCGGGCCATCGACGAGGTGGCGCCCAGGATGATCCAGGTCGTGTTCATTGGGCGGTCCTCAGTTTCAGGCGGCGGATCATGTCGGTGGCGAGCCACCCCTCGGGGTCGGCCTTGGTGACGGCCTTCAGCCAGTCGCCGTGTTCGGGATACATCGCCCTGATGTCGGACCCGCGGGCAAGGCTGTCCTTGGCGAAGTAGAGCCGCCCCCCGGCCGCAATGGTCATGTCTTCAAGCCGCTTGATCAGCTCGCGCGCCTCGGCCCGGTTCGGGAAGTCGACGGCCAGGGTATAGCCCTCCATCGGAAAGCTGAGGTATCCCGCGCGGCCGGGACCCATGCGCTTGAGCACCGCGAGCGGCGAGGCGAGGCCGGAACTGGCGATGGTGTCCAGCATGGCCCGCAGGGCGGGGGCCCGTTCGACCGGGACGACACACTGGAACTGGTGAAAGCCGCGCTTGCCGTAGAGCCGGTTCCAGTCGTGGATCTTGTCGAGCGGGAAGAAGAAATCCGAGATCGGCTTGACCACGGTCCGCCCGTGGTCGGGGACGCGGCGATAGTAGAGGGCGTTGAAGGCGCGCACGATCGGCTTGGACAGGGCGAAGTTCGGCGCGTTGAAGGGGACCTTGCGGTACTTCACGCGCTTGGGAACAAGGCCCGATCCGGTTTCGCCCTCTTCCAGGATGCCGCGGCCCAGCGCGCGGCCGGTGGCGGTCGCGTCGATCCAGCCGACGGTATAGGTCGCGGTCGAGGCGTCGAGCAGCGACAGGAACTCGTCCCACCCTTCGACCCGGCGTTCGGTGACCATCATGATGTCGCCCTTGGCGGGCATCAGGTGCAGCTTTGCCGACAGGATGATCCCGGTCTGGCCAAGGCCGCCCGCGGTGGCGCGGAACAGGTCCGCGTTCTTCCCGGACGTCAGGGTGACGGTCCTGGCCCCCTGACGCAGGGTGATTTCGGTGACGTGCTGGCAGAAGCTGCCCGCGCCGTGGTGGTTCTTGCCATGGACGTCCTGCGCGATGCAGCCGCCCACCGTGGCAAAGCCGGTGCCGGGCATGACCGGCGGCAGCCAGCCGCGCGGTGCGAAGGCGGCGGCGATCTCGCCGATCCGCGCGCCGGCCTCGGTGTGCAGGATGCCGGTCGCCTCGTCGAAGGACAGCATCCGGTCAAGCCGGGTCATGTCGATGGCGCGGCCGTCCGTGTTCAGCGCGGCTTCGCCATAGCTGCGGCGGTTGCCGATGGCGGGGACCATGCCCCCGGCCAGCGCCTCGTCCAGCCCGCGCTGGCGTTCGGGGCGGGCGAGGTCGCCCTTTGCGGTCAGCGCCCGGCCCCAGCCGGAATATTCAGTCGTTTTCCAGAGCATGTGCGCCCTTCAGCGAGAGACGTTCGGCCAGCGGAAAGACCGCAAGGCCAAGGATGACGGCGAACCACAGCGTGGTGACGCGGATAATGGCGGTCGCGGCGACCGAGGCCTCAAGGGGCACGCCGTCGAGGGTCAGAAGCGCGATCATCGCCGCCTCGGCCCCGCCGACGCCGCCGGGCGCGCCGGTCATGCTGCCCGCAAGGGTCGAGAAGACAAAGATGGCGATGGCCTTGGCCAGGCCGATCTCGGCCCCCATCCAGGTCAGCAGCAGGTAAAAGGCCGCACCCTCGGCGAACCAGCCGACAAGGCCAAGGCCAAGGGCGGCGGCCAGCACGGGGCCATGGCTGAAGCGGTCGAGTGACCGGGCGGCGGCCCGGACGCGGGCAAAGGCGCGGGGCAGGCGGCGGACCAGGCGATAGGCACCTTCGATCACCGCGGTCAGCAGGGCGGGACGGGTGGCGATGACGGCAGCGGCGAGCGCGACAAGCGTGACCGGGATCGCGCCCCGGATCGCCCCGGCGGCCAGCGAGATCGAGATCCCCAGCAGCAACGCCACGGCGGCAAGGTCAGATGCGCGGTCGACAAGGACAAGGGGAGCGGTACGGTCAAAGCTCCACCCCGTTTCGCGCGACAGCCAGCGCATCCGGACAAGTTCGCCCACGCGGCCGGGCGTCACGCTCATGGCGAAGCCGCCGAAGAAATGGCGCAGGTCCTGCAGAAGCGTCGTCGGCAGCCCGATGCGCCGGGCAAAGAGATGCCAGCGCAGGCCCCGCAGCAGGTAGTTGACCAGCGACAGGCCAAGCAGCGCCAGGACCTGCCAGGCCGACAGCCGCGCGATCTGGGCAAAGGTTTCCTGCCAGCCGGTTGCGGCGGCAAGGCCGACCAGACCGAAGAGGAACAGGCCCAGCAGAACCCCGATGACCAGAAGGTCGCGCCGGCGCCTTGCGGGCACGCGCGGGGGCTTGGGCGAAAGGGGAAGGTCTGCGGTCATCATTGCGATGCCAGCTAGCAACGGATTTGGGCAGGAATATGAAGTTGTTTCGCCATTCACAACAATCTGCGCCGCAATCTTCCGGCAAAAGGCAAAGGCCCGGCGACTGCCGCCGGGCCTTTCAGGGTGCATTGCGGTCGGTTCAGCCGACGATCGTCGCCTCGGTCGCGGCGCGCAGCTCTTCCTCGGTGACGCCGGGGGCAAGCTCCACGATGTGCAGGCCCTTGTGGCCCACGTCGAGCACGCCGAGGTTGGTGATGATCCGGTCCACCACGCCCTTGCCGGTCAGGGGCAGGGTACAGTCCTTCAGCACCTTCGATTCGCCGTGCTTGCTGGTGTGGTCCATCACGACGACGCGGCCCACGCCCGCCACCAGGTCCATCGCGCCGCCCATGCCCTTGACCAGCTTGCCGGGGATCATCCAGTTGGCAAGGTCGCCGTTTTCGGCCACTTCCATCGCGCCAAGGATGGCCATGGCGATCTTGCCGCCGCGGATCATCGCAAAGCTGGTGGCGCTGTCGAAGAAGGCGGTCTGCGGCAGTTCGGTGATCGTCTGCTTGCCCGCGTTGATCAGGTCGGGGTCTTCCTCGCCCTCGAAGGGGAAGGGGCCCATGCCGAGCATCCCGTTTTCCGATTGCAGGGTGACGTTGACGCCTGCGGGGATGTAGTTCGCCACCAGTGTCGGGATGCCGATCCCCAGGTTCACGTACCAGCCCTCGCGCAACTCCTGCGCGGCGCGAGCGGCAATGCCGTTGCGGTCCCAGCCCTTTGCGTCGCTCATCACACCGCCTCCCGCTTGCGCACAGTGCG
>JBJOQI010000013.1:0-4649 GCA_046050045.1 Pseudomonadota bacterium
GTGATCGGCTGGCAGGGCAAGTGGGCCAACACGCTGCGGCTTTGGGGCGCGCAGCCGACGACGCTGCTGGACCTGCACCGCTTCAACCGGGGCGACTATACCGCCGCGGCCGAGCCCGAGACGCTGGCGCGCACGATCAGCCGGGTGCTTTACCCTGACGACACGACCTTCGCCGGCAAGGAGCTGCGCCTGAAGCAGGAGTTCTTCCTGACCTCGGCGGCGTTGCAGGACATCGTGCGGCGGTATCTGAACAACCATACCGACCTGACGAAGCTGCACGAAAAGGTCGCGATCCAGATGAACGACACGCATCCGGCCATCGCGGGGCCCGAGCTGATGCGGATTCTGATGGACGAGCATGGCCAGAGCTTCGAGGCCGCACGCACGGTGGCGCAGAAGACGCTGGGCTATACCAACCATACGCTGCTGCCCGAGGCGCTGGAGCGCTGGTCGACCTACCTGATGGGCACGATCCTGCCGCGGCACATGCAGATCATCGAGCAGATCGACCACTGGCATCTGGACGAACATCATTCGCGCCCGCACTGGGTGGGCATCGTGAAGAACCACGAAGTGCGGATGGGCGAGCTTGCCTTCATCATGTCGCACAAGGTGAACGGCGTCTCGGCCCTGCATTCGGACCTGGTGAAGAAGAACCTGTTTTCCGAGCTGGAGGCGCTGCATCCCGGGCGGATCATCAACGTCACCAACGGCGTGACGCCGCGCCGCTGGGTGCGGATGTCGAACCCGGCGCTGTCGACGCTGATCACCGAGACGATCGGCGCGGGCTGGGAAGATGACCTCGACCGGCTGGAAGGGCTGGAAAAGTCGATCAAGGACAAGGGCTTCCGTGCAGAGTTCGGACGCGCAAAGCGCGCCAACAAGGTCTCGGCGGCGCAGTGGATCCTCGGGCACACCGGCGTCAAGGTTGACCCCGACGCGATGTTCGACGTGCAGGTGAAGCGCATCCACGAATACAAGCGCCAGCTGCTGAACATCGTCCAGACCATCGCCGACTGGAACCGCATCCGGTCGAACCCGAACGGCAACCATGTGCCGCGGGTCAAGATCTTTGGCGGCAAGTCGGCGCCCGGCTATGCGGTGGCCAAAGAAATCATTCACCTTATCAATGACGTGGCGACCGTCATTAACAATGACCCTGAGGTGAAGGGCCTGCTGAAGGTGGTCTATCCGGCCAACTACAATGTCAGCATGGCCGAGCGGCTGATCCCGGCGGCGGACCTGTCGGAACAGATCTCGACCGCGGGCAAGGAAGCCTCGGGCACGGGCAACATGAAGTTCGCGATGAACGGCGCGCTGACCATCGGCACGCTGGACGGCGCGAACGTCGAAATCCGCGAGAAGGTCGGGGCCGAGAACTTCTTCCTGTTCGGCCTGACCGCCGAGCAGGTGATCGAGCGCCGGAAGAACGTCGAACACGCGCGGATGGCGATCGAAGCCAGCCAGGAGCTGAAGGACGTGCTGCAGATGCTGGCCGAAGGACGCTTCTCGCCCGGACAGCCGGATCGCTACCACGGCATCGTCGACCGGATGTGGAACCACGACTACTTCCTCGTGGCGTCCGACTTCGCGGCCTATGACGTGGCGCAGCAGGATGTGGCCAAGGCCTACCTGAAGCAGGACGAATGGCAGCGCATGGCGGCGCTGAATACGGCGAGGATGGGCTTTTTCTCCTCGGACCGGTCCATCCGTGATTACATGAGGGATATCTGGTCGGTGGAATCGGCCCTGTAAGCCTTGGGAGGGGTGGACATGGCGAAAGCGACGACGACGACCGGCAAGGCGACTGCCGGAAAGCCAAGGGCAGCAGCCAAGGGTGACGCGCCCGAAAAGGCGGCCCCGGCGGTCAAGGCAACGGCAAAGGCCGCGGCCAAGCCCGGAGCTGCGGCGAAACCCAAGGCGGCGGCGAAGGCAAAGGCCGGAACGTCGGTCGTGGCCCCTTCGGATACCGGTGCGATGCGGGCGATCTGCGAGGGGCGCCACGGCGACCCCTTTGCCGCGCTCGGGCCGCATGACGGGCAAGTCATCGTCTTCGTGCCGGGTGCCACCCGTGTGACGCTGCTGCCCGCTGCGGGCGAGGCCGTCGAGATGGCGCCGCACCCCGAGTTTTCCGAGATTTTCACGGGCGTTCATGCAGGCCGTGTCTACCGGCTGCGTGCGACCGGGCACGACGGCGCGGTCTGGGAGTTCGAGGACCCCTACCGCTTTGGCCCGGTTCTGGGCGAGATCGACGAATACCTGCTGGGCGAGGGTCGCCATCAACGGCTGTGGGAGGCGCTCGGCGCGCATCCGATCCGGCACGAGGGCGTCGAAGGCACGCATTTCGCTGTCTGGGCCCCGAATGCGCGGCGCGTCAGTGTCGTCGGCGATTTCAACGTCTGGGACGGTCGCCGCGCCCCGATGCGGCGGCGCGGGTCGACCGGCGTGTGGGAAATCTTCATGCCGGGGATCGGCGAGGGCACGATCTACAAGTACGAGATCGTGGGGCCCTCGGGCCATGTGATGCCGCTGAAGGCCGATCCGGTGGGCTTCGGGTCGGAACACCCGCCGGCCACGGGTTCGGTCGTGCGCCGGATCGGGGCGCACAAGTGGGCCGACAAGGCCTGGATGGCCGGGCGCGGGGCTGCCAACAGCGTCGATGCGCCGATTTCGGTCTATGAGGTGCATCTGGGGTCGTGGCGCAAGGCCGACCACGGGCAAAGGCCGCTGTCCTACCACGAGCTTGCGACCGAGCTGGTCGACTATGCGCACTGGATGGGCTTCACCCATATCGAGCTGTTGCCGATCAGCGAATATCCCTTTGACGGCAGCTGGGGCTATCAGCCCGTGGGCATGTTCGCCCCCACGATCCGGCACGGCACGCCCGAGGAGTTCTCGGCCTTTGTCGATGCCGCGCACCGCAAGGGGCTGGGGATCCTGATCGACTGGGTGCCTGGGCATTTCCCGACCGACCAGCACGGGCTTGGCCGCTTCGACGGCACGGCGCTCTATGAACATCAGGATCCGCGCGAGGGTTTCCATCAGGACTGGAACACGCTGATCTACAACTATGGCCGGGCCGAGGTGTCGAACTACCTGGTGGCCAACGCGCTGTATTGGCTGGAGGAATACCACATCGACGGGCTTCGCGTGGATGCGGTCGCCTCGATGCTCTACCGCGACTACAGCCGCAAGGACGGCGAGTGGGTGCCGAATGTCCACGGCGGGCGCGAGAATTACGAGGCGATCGACGTGCTGCGGCGGACGAACGTTGCGGCCTATGGGCAGGATGCCTCGGTCATGACGGTGGCCGAGGAATCGACGGCCTTCCCCGGCGTGTCGCGGCCGGTGGAACACGGCGGCCTTGGCTTTGGCTTCAAGTGGAACATGGGGTGGATGAACGACACCCTGAAGTACATCGAGAAGGACCCGCTTTACCGGAAGTATCATCACAACCAGATGACCTTCGGGCTGCACTACGCCTATTCGGAGAACTTCATCCTGCCGATCAGCCATGACGAGGTGGTGCACGGCAAGGGCTCGATGCTGTCGAAGATGCCGGGCAACGCCTGGGAGAAGTTCGCGAACCTTCGGGCCTATTACGGCTTCATGTGGGGGCACCCCGGCAAGAAGTTGCTGTTCATGGGGCAGGAGTTCGCGCAGGGCGCGGAATGGAACCACAACAAGAGCCTCGACTGGCATCAGGCCGATGACCCGCAGCACCGGGGCGTGCAGCTTCTGGTGCGCGACCTGAACGCGCTGATGCGCGAGACGCCGGCGCTGTATCGCAACGACTGCCGCCCCGAGGGCTTCGAGTGGCTGGAGGTCAACGACGCCGAAAACTCGGTCATGGCCTGGGTGCGCAAGGGCGGCGCGGGCGATCCTATGGTGGTCGTGGTGGCGAATTTCACGCCGGTCGAACGGGTCTACCGCACGGGCTTCCCGGCGGCAGGGCACTGGCGCGAGGTGATGAACACCGATGCCGAACGTTATGGCGGCGGCAACCGGGGCAACGATGGCGGGATCGATACCGAGCCCCTGGCCTGGCACGACCGGCCGCAATCGGCCGAGGTCCGGCTGCCGCCGTTGGCAGTGGTGATGTTCCGGCAGGTCTAGGCCGGGGCGGACAAAAGGGAACGAGAGGGAGGAAGTCTGATGGAACCACGCGCGAATGCCCGGCTTTCAAGCCAGGCGATGGCCTTCGTCCTTGCAGGCGGGCGGGGGAGCCGCCTCAAGGAACTGACCGACCGCAGGGCCAAGCCCGCGGTCTATTTCGGCGGCAAGACGCGGATCATCGACTTCGCGCTGTCGAACGCGCTGAACTCGGGCATCCGCAAGATGGCGATCGCGACCCAGTACAAGGCGCATTCGCTGATCCGGCACATGCAGCGGGGCTGGGGCTTCTTCCGGGCGGAACGGAACGAATACCTCGACATCCTGCCCGCCTCGCAGCGCGTGGACGAGAACAAGTGGTACCTCGGCACCGCCGACGCGGTGACCCAGAACATCGACATCGTGGACAGCTACGGGGTGAAGTACATCATCATCCTGGCGGGCGACCACATCTACAAGATGGACTACGAGGTCATGCTGCGCCAGCACGTCGAGACAGGCGCAGACGTGACCATCGGCTGCCTGACGGTGCCGCG
>JBJOQI010000014.1:0-3044 GCA_046050045.1 Pseudomonadota bacterium
CGTCCAGCCGACGCCGAGATTCGCCCGCAACCCCTGTTCCTTCTGGTCGCTGCCGGGGAACCGGTTCAACGAGAACAGGTTGGCCTCGTCGAACTCGACAAGGCGGCTGTCCTCGTTGGGCACCCGCCCGCTCTTGTCGGGGCTCCAGACCAGTTGCGCGACCGGCTCGACCACATCCGTCGCCCCGTCGCGGGCTGCCCGCATCAAGGGCCAGCGTAGCTCGGCCGCAAGGGTCGGGACGATCCGCATGACAGTGGGGGCCGTCGTCGCATCGTTGCCGACCGCGAAATAGGTCGCATCCAGCGCCGCCGTCGCCGAGCCGAGGATCCCGCCCGGCAGCACCGCGCTGCCCTGCCAGCTGACCGCAGCACTCGCCCGCCCAAGATCGCGCCCGTCCGAAATCCCGTCGCCGTCCGCATCCGCAAGCGATGTCGAATCGCGCCGGTGCCCGTGCAGCCCAAGCCCGACCTCGACCACGCCGCCCAGCGCGGCCGGCCCGTCGAACCGCCGCCCATAGCTCAGATCGCCCACCAGCGTCGGCAATGTCGCATTCGATTCATTCGCGCGGATCGTCTCATAGCGCGTGGCCTTGGCCTCGATCCGCTCGTCACGCTGTGTGCGCTCGACCGTCACGAAACTCGCCAGCCGGTCCTTGCCCGAGATGTCGTAATCCAGAAGGTAGGCCGGGTCGCTTACCGTCTCGATGTTGAAGTCCAGCCGGTAGCCCTTCGGCAGCCCGAAGGTGCCGGTTCCGAACAGGTATCCCCGCGACCCGGCCCGCAGATCGTCCGACGACAGCGCGCCGTTGAACTCGACCCGCCCGGTGCGGAACGCCTGCCTGTAGCGCAGGTCGACTGTCCGGGTCGAAGAGGTCGAGACATAGGGCGTGATCGTCAGGTCGCGGCTGTCGCCCAGCGCAATGAAGTAGGGCAACCGCAGCCCGGTCCCCAGCTGCGAGGTCGAGCGGATGCTCGGCACCAGAAAGCCCGTCGCGCGTTCGACACCCGGTTCGGGCAGGCGCAGGCGCGGCAGGTACGCGACGGGCAGTCCCATCAGCCGCAGCTGCGCATTGCTGAAATACAGCCGCTGCGTCACCTCGTCATGCACCACGCTCGAGGCCCGGATTTCCCAAAGCGGTACCGGATTTGCGGCACAGACCTGGCAGGACGAGGCCGCGACCCGCGTCAGCTGCGTATAGCGCCCGCCGACCCGGCGCAGCTCGTTCGCGGCCAGCTGCAACTGGTCGCGCATCACCATGCGCGCGCTTTGCATGATCCCGTCCCGCAGGTCGCGCGACAGTTCCGCCGCCGAGGCCAGGATCACGATGTCCTTGCCGTCATACAGGCGGATCGGCCCTTCGATCTGCAACGTCTCTTCGCCCGACCGGTAGACGATGCGCGAAGCAGACAGCCGCGCCTCGCCATAGAACACCTCGACCGAGCCTTCGGCGGTCAGCGTGTCGTCGTTGTTCAGAAAGACCCGGTCCGCCACCAGCGTCGCGGGGTCCTTCTCCTGCGCCTGAAGAACCCCGGCCCAGGCGATCAGCAATGCGGCGATCAGGACGCGCAACATCAGCCGTCCTCCAGGTGCAGCACCAGCGACACCGCCAGCAGGATCGCCGCCACCGGCGGGCTCCAGGCGGCCAGCGCCACCGGGATCTGCCCGTTCTCGCCCATCACCTGCGCAAAGTTCCGGATGAAGAAGATCGTGAAGCCGAAGACGATGGTCATCAGCGCCAGAAGCCCGGTCTGGCTGAACCTTGCGTGTCGCATCGTCAGCCCCGCACCCACCAGCACCATCGCCCCCATCAGCAGCGGCAGCGCCAGCTCGATCTGGAACCAGACCCGGTGCGCGCGGGCCGAGAAACCCGCCCGGCGCAGCTCGATGATGAACTGCGGCAGATCCCAGATCGCAATCACGTTCGGCGTGTCAAAGCTGTTGCGGATCTGGTCCGCCGTCAGGTCCGATGCGATGTCGAGCGTCGGGTGAGTTTCGGCCTCGGCCTCGGCGTTGCCTTCGCCCGCAAGGTTCCAGACCTTGACGTCCTTCAGCACCCAGGCCCCCGGCGTCAGCCGCGCCTCGGCCGCCTCGTAGCGGGTCTCGGGGCGCGATCCGTCGAGGAACGACATGAAGGTCACGTTCGACAGCAGCGTGCCTTCCGGGTTCGAGGTGCGGGCATGGATCACGATCTGTCCTTCGCCCGCACCCTGCCGCAGCCAAAGACCGTCGCTGCCCACCAGCACCGCGCTGCTTTCGGTAAGCTGATACTGCGCCGCAAGTTCCTCGGACCGCTTGGTGGTGCTGGCGACGATCGGGTCGATCACCGCCACCGCCAGCGCACCCAGCGCCATCGCCGCCAGGACGGGCGCCACCAGCATCCGCAGCCCCGACCGCCCCGCCGCCCGCATCACCACCAGTTCCGAGGTCCGCGCCAGCCCCAGAAACAGCGCCACCGTCGCCAGGATCGTGATCAGCGGCAGGATGTGGAACAGCGACCCCGGCAGGTTCAGCGCCGCCAGCATCGTCGCCTGCCGCATCCCGAGATCGGTGCCCGATACCCGCCGCACCTGCTCCAGCGTCTCGACCATGAACAGGATCGCGGCAAACCCGCCCAGCACCATCAGGAAGGCCCGGAAGAACCGCCGCGCGACGTAGAACGACATCGTCATGCCGCGACCCCCTCGGGCAACAGCGGGATCCGCCGCGTCCGGGTCGAGGCCCAGAGCAGGGCCGCCGCCAGCGCAAAGCCCGCAAGCCCCGGAAGATAGGCCAGTGGCCAGAGATCGGCATCCTTCTGCATCGACCCCGCGGTCAGGTTCGTCAGAAGCTGCACCACCGCCAGCATTGCCACCGCCAGCAGGATCTGCCGCGTCAGCCCGAACCGGCTGAACCCGCCTTGCAACAGCGCCGCAAACCCGATCAGCGAGGCGGCGATGGGCAACAGCGAACGCGAAAAGCGTTCATGCACCTCCGACACGACCGGCGCGCGATTGCCGGCCTTCTTCTTCCCGTTCTCGGCCATCTGCGACAGAAGCTGCCCCGTC
>JBJOQI010000015.1:0-2693 GCA_046050045.1 Pseudomonadota bacterium
TCGCCCCGGTTGTCGGCGCGCAGAAGGAAGAGAACGTATTTCACCGTCACGACCAGCGTCAGCGACCAGATGATCAGCGACACGACGCCCAGCACCTCGGCCCGCGTCAGGCCGTCCTCGGCCGCTGGGCGCAGCGCCTCGCGCAGGGCGTAAAGCGGGCTGGTCCCGATATCGCCATAGACCACGCCGATGGCCCCGATCGCCAGGGCGATGACGCTCTGCTGGCGGTGGCCGTCATGATCTTCGTGCTCGGCACCGTTCGCTGCGGGAGCTTCCTCCACGCGGGACGTATCGACTGGCATGTCAGGATGATCTCCGTCCCGGGGCAGGCATCGCGCCGTCGGGGACTTTCACCGGGCAAATCGGGTGCAGGCGCACCGTTCAGGCTCCGTTCTGTCACGTTCCTGAAGGGGAACGCCCCTGCCCTCCCCCAGGTTTGCAGACATTGGAAAGGACGGCGTGACTATGCCGCCGTAACGGGAATGTGCAAGCGATTTCTGCACGTGCAAAGGTCGCGGACCGCCCTGCGCGCGACCGCCCGGCGGCAAGACGCGGGCGGGCCCGGTCAAGCCGATTGCCGTCACCGGGCGCCTCATATCCGGTCGGGGTCTTCGCCTTCGTTCGGGTCGTTCGATATCCGGTCCGGGTCCACGGTTGTCCGGCGGCGCGCCGGACGCTGCGGCCTGGCGGGCTGCGCGTCGGGCGCAAGCGCACGGCCGAAGGCCTCGGCATTCCGCACGAAGATGTCGCGTTGCGGCTGCGGAAACTCGATCCCCTCGGCGGCAAAACGCTCGCGGATCTGGTGATTGATTTCGGTCTGCACATCGCCCTTCAGGTTCGTGTCCGACAGGATCACCCGGATCTCGAAGTTCAGCGCCCCCCCGGCAAAACCCACGAATCCCACCGACGGCGGCGGATCGATCATCACCGCCGGCTGGTCGTCGCAGATGTCGGTCAGGAGCGCATGAACCTTGCGCGTGTCCGACCCCATCGCCACCGCAACCGGCATGACAAGTCGCCCCGTGGCAGAAAAGCGCGACATGTTGGTCACGACACCCGACACAAGATCGGCATTCGGAACAATAAGATAGGTCCGGTCCGGCGTCTCGATCCGGGTCGATCGCACGGAGATGTTCTTGACGATGCCCTGCTTGCCGCCGACCTCGATGGTATCGCCTTCCGAAATCGGCCTTTCGATCAGAAGGATGATCCCCGACACGAAGTTCGACACGATGTTCTGCAGGCCGAAACCGATACCGACCGACAAGGCACCGGCCACGATGGCAAGCCCGGACAGATCAAGTCCCGCCGCGTTGATGGCGATCAGCGCGGCAAGGAACACCCCGACATACCCAACGCCCGCGGCAATCGCGTTCTGCGCGCCGCGGTCAAGCTGGGTGCGCGGCAGCACCGAGGATCGTAGCGCGCCCTGCAGCAGTCGAGTCGCCAGGTAGCCGAACGCAAAGACGGCAACGAACAGCAGGAACGACGTGGGCGAGATGCGGGTGCTGCCAAAGCTCACGCCCTCGCGGAACGTCGTCCAGATCTCGTAGAGGTCCGAGGTCCGCGCGCCCCAGATCAACGCGAACAGGGGTAGCGCCGCCAGCGTCAGGAAGAAGCCCGCCAGCACCGGGATCAGCGCATCGCGGTTGCTTTCATCCTCGCGCGCGAAGGCCATGTAGATGTCGGTCGAGAACCGCTGTGCCAGGATCAGCAGGCCGATCAGACCCATCGAGACGACCGTGGGCCAGATCAGCGCATTGGCCGCCGCGACGTAGCCGATCAGCGCCAGCACCGGTGCCAGCAGCGCCACGCCCGCCGTCGCCGTGCCCAGAAGCCCCAGCAGCCGGTTGCGGAACTTGACCGCTTCGCCGCCCTGGTCGAGCCGCCGCAGGTTGCGCCGCAGCAGCATCCCCAGCCGGAACAGGAAGATCGACACGATCACCACGTTCGGTGCCAGCCAGACCGCCTGCGCCGCTTGCGACAGCGGCGGCCGCACCTCGGTCGTGAAGGCAATCCGCAGCACTTCGAAGGCCGAGATGATGCCAAGTGTCTTGGCCAGAAGCAGCGCCTCGCCCGGCCGGTCGGTCAGCGCCAGCGGGTCGGCATCTGCATCCGACTGGCGGTCAAACAGCCATGTCCCGATCCAGCGCGCCAGGAAATAGACCGCCGCCGCCACCGGCAGCGCCGACAGCAGGGCCGAGGTCCGGAGGCCCGTCATCCCGGTCGAGATGACGGCCGACACCAGCAGATAGGTGCCCAGCAGCGGCACCACGATCTGCCCCAGCGACAGCACCGCCGCCGCGATCCGCCGCCCGCGCAGCAGGCGCGAGCCCTGCAGCCTCGCCGCGACCCGCGCGACAAGGCCCGGCCCTTTCCAGACCAGCCCGACAGCCAGCGCCAGGTAAAGCACGATCGCGGGCAGGTTGTTGCGCAGGTCCGTGCGCCGCGCCGGGTTGGCCCAGGCCTCGCTCGTCTCGGTCCAGATCGTGCGGGCGCCTTGGGTCAGCACCGCAAGGCCCGCGGGCCAGTGCAGCGGGTTCAGCGGCGTCGGCGACAGTTTCAGCAGCGCATCGGCCTGCCGCGCCCTGATCGTCGTGTCGATCTCGCGGATGATCCCGTCGGCCCGGTTGCGCGCCTCGGCCGCCCGCAGCACCGGGGCCTGCGCCTCGGCCAGTTGCGCGTTCAGCGCG
>JBJOQI010000016.1:0-6764 GCA_046050045.1 Pseudomonadota bacterium
CTTGATTCCTCTTCCCCCTCCAGAAAGATCGTGAGGTTGCCGGGCAGCGTGCCGTGAACGGCTTTCCAGGCCCGGCAGGCCTCGATGAAGGTCATGAGCTGCCCCTTGTCGTCCGAGGCCCCGCGGCCGCGGATCACGCGGCCTTTGGCCGTTTCCTCGATGGCCGGGTCGAAGGGATCGCGGTGCCAGAGGTTCAGGGGATCGACCGGCTGCACGTCATAATGGCCGTAGAACAGGATATGCCGGCCCGGCCCCTTGTGGTGGGCCACGACCATCGGGTGGCCTGGTGTCGGGCGCGAGGCGGCGTCAAATCCCAGCGATTTCAGGTCATTCACCAGCCAGTCGGCGGCGCGGGCGCAGTCGTCCCTGTAGGCCGGATCGGTCGAGACCGAGGGGATGCGCAGAAGCTGCATCAGCCGGTCGAGGGCCTCGGGCAGGTCGGAATCGATACGGGACAGAACGGCGTCGAGGGTCATGCGGAGGCTCCTGTGAACGGAGCGAAGCCTAGCAGCGGCGCGGGCGCTGTCCAGCGGAAGGCCGCCAGCGACAATGTGACCAAGTGCAGGAAGGCCCGACTTGACCGATATCAATGTGGGGTCCAGAGAAGGACCGTACCAAGCGACGTGCGGACAGGCACTGTCAGGGAATGCGATGATGGACTACGGCAAGTCACTCGACGCCGCGCTTTCGCGGCTGCATGACGAAGGTCGGTACAGGACCTTCATCGACATCGAGCGCCAGAAGGGCCATTTCCCGAAGGCGGTCTGGCACCGCCCCGACGGGCGCGCGCAGGACATCACCGTCTGGTGCGGCAACGACTATCTGGGCATGGGCCAGAATCCGGTGGTGCTGGCGGCGATGCACGAGGCGCTGGACGCGACCGGCGCAGGCTCGGGCGGGACGCGCAACATCTCGGGCACCACGGTCTGGCACAAGCGGCTGGAGGCCGAGCTTGCCGACCTGCACGGGAAAGAGGCGGCGCTGGTCTTTACCTCGGCCTATATCGCGAACGACGCGACGCTGGCCACGCTGCCGAAGCTGTTTCCCGGCCTGATCATCTACTCCGACGCGCTGAACCATGCCTCGATGATCGAGGGCGTGCGCCACGGCGGCGGGCCGAAGCGGATCTTCCGGCACAATGACGTGGCGCATCTGCGGGCGCTGATGGCGGCCGACGATCCGGCCGCGCCGAAGCTGATCGCCTTCGAATCGATCTATTCGATGGACGGCGATTTCGGCCCCATCGCCGCGATCTGCGACCTGGCCGAGGAATTCGGCGCCCTGACCTATATCGACGAGGTCCATGCCGTGGGCATGTACGGCCCGCGCGGGGCCGGGGTGGCCGAACGCGATGGCCAGATGCAGCGCATCGACATCATCAATGCGACGCTGGCGAAGGCCTATGGCGTGATGGGCGGCTACATCGCGGCCAGCGCGAAGATGGTGGATGCGATCCGGTCCTATGCGCCGGGGTTCATCTTCACCACCTCGCTCACGCCCTCGATCGCGGCGGGGGCGGCGGCGAGCGTGAAGCACCTGAAGACGGATCAGGCGCTCCGCGACCTGCACCAGCAGAAGGCGCGGACGGTCAAGATGCGGCTGAAGGGCCTGGGCCTGCCGATCACCGACCACGGCAGCCATATCGTGCCCGTGCATGTGGGCGACCCGGTACACTGCAAGATGCTGTCGGACATGCTGCTTTCGGACTTTGGCATCTATGTCCAGCCGATCAACTTCCCGACGGTGCCGCGCGGCACCGAAAGGCTGCGTTTCACGCCCTCGCCGGTGCATTCGGCGGCCGATATCGACCATCTGGTCCGTGCATTGGACAACCTCTGGTCGCATTGCGCGCTGAATCGTGCCGAGGCCTCGGCCTGACGGCTTCTGCCGTCGCATTCCACCTTGCTCTGTGCTAGCAATTCATCAATAGGGCGGCGCACATAGAGGCGAATCGTCCGAGACTGGGGACAATGGGACTGGGGCAGGCGCGCATGATCGGGCGGAGGGGTATTCCTTCGACGGACGTAGAGGACAAACCCAAGGGGTTTGACGACTACGAGCTGCGCCTTGGCGACATGATGCGCGGCGAGCGCGCGACCCTGTCGAAATCGCTTCTGGATGTTCAGCGCGAACTGAAGATCAAGGCAAGTTACATTGCCGCGATCGAGAACGCCGATGCCACCGCCTTCGAGACGCCGGGATTCGTCGCGGGCTACGTGCGGTCCTATGCGCGCTATCTGGGGATGGACCCGGACTGGGCCTTCCAGAAGTTCTGCCGCGAGGCGAACTTCGAGGTGGCGCATGGCATGTCGGCCGCGGCCTCGGGGCCCAAGGTCGCGCGGGCGGTGGAATACGAGCATCCGCTGGCCAACCCGAATGCCGTCTTCGTGCCGCGCAGTGAAAGCTTCATGCGCCAGATCGAGCCGCGTGCGATCGGGTCGATCCTTGTGCTGGCGGTGCTGGTGGCGGGCCTGGGCTATGGGGCCTGGGCGGTGCTGCAGGAAGTGCAGAAGGTGACGCTGGCCCCGGTCGAGCAGGCGCCCGGCGTGGTGGCCGAGCTTGATCCGCTGGCGACCGCGCAGGCCCGGATGGCGGAACAATCCTCGGCCGATGCCGGGCCGGTCGCGGCCGAGGTCGCCGAGCTTGCCCCGGTTGTGCCCGAGGCCTTCGACCGGCTGTACCGGCCCGAGGCGCTGGATGCGCCGGTGATGGTCGCGCGTGACGGACCGATTGCGGCCATCGACCCCGGCACCGTCGGCACGCTGACCGATGTGGGCTCTGCCACCGATGCGGCCGTCGCGGCGGCGCTGGGCCAGCAGCCGGAATTCGGCTCGACGCCGGTGCAGGTCGTGGCCGACGTGCCCGAGCTTGAACTGCTGGCGGTGCGGCCGGCCTGGGTGCGGGTGACGGCGCCGGACGGCACGGTGATCTTCGAGAAGATCCTCGATGCGGGCGAACGCTATGCGATCCCGGCCTCGGACACCGCGCCAGTGCTGCGGGTCGGGGAATCGGGGGCGCTGTATTTTGCCGTGAACGGCGAGACCTACGGGCCTGCGGGCAGCGACGGCACGGTGACGAAGAACCTGGTGCTGACGCCCGATGTGCTGACCGCGACCTATGCGGTGGCCGATCTGACCAGCGATGCCGACCTGGCGCGCTTCGTCGATGTGGCGCAGGTGCTGCCCTCTGACCTGGGCGAGACCGGGGCCGAGGCCGCGCCGTCCGAGTAACCGCGCGGCGTTGCAGGGCACGGCCCGGCAGACTATCTAGGGCGCGGGTTCTCCTTACAGCCGGATCAGATCATGTCGGTCAATCACGTCCGCCCCTGGCGCAACATCTACCGGCGCGCGTCCCGCCAGATCATGGTCGGCAAGGTCGCCGTGGGGGGCGATGCGCCGATCAGCGTGCAGACGATGACGAACACGCTGACGACCGATGTGGCGGCGACCATCGAGCAGGTGCAGCGCTGTGCCGTGGCCGGGGCCGACATCGTGCGGATCTCGACCCCCGACGAGGCCTCGACCCGGGCGCTGCGCGAGATCGTGGCGGAAAGCCCGGTGCCGATCGTGGCGGACATCCATTTCCACTACAGACGTGCCATCGAGGCGGCCGAGGCGGGTGCGGCCTGCCTGCGGATCAACCCCGGCAATATCGGCAGTGCCGAGCGGGTGCGCGAGGTGGTGCGTGCCGCGAAGGACCACGGCTGTTCGATCCGCATCGGGGTGAACGCGGGATCCCTGGAAAAGCACCTGCTGGAAAAATACGGCGAGCCCTGTCCCGAGGCGATGGTGGAAAGCGGGCTCGACCATATCAAGCTGTTGCAGGACAACGATTTTCACGAATTCAAGATCAGCGTGAAGGCGTCGGACGTGTTCCTGGCCGCGGCGGCCTATCAGCAATTGGCCGAAGCCACGGACGCGCCGATTCATCTGGGTATCACCGAGGCGGGCGGCCTGGTCAGCGGCACGGTGAAGTCGGCCATCGGCCTTGGCAACCTGCTGTGGATGGGGATCGGCGATACGATCCGGGTCAGCCTGTCGGCGGACCCCGTGGAAGAGGTCAAGGTCGGCTACGAGATCCTGAAATCGCTGGGCCTGCGGCACCGGGGGGTGACGATCATCTCGTGCCCGTCCTGCGCGCGGCAGGGGTTTGACGTCATCAAGACGGTGGCGGCGCTGGAGGACCGGCTGGCCCATGTCACCACCTCGATGAGCCTGTCGATCATCGGCTGCGTGGTGAATGGCCCCGGCGAGGCGCTGATGACCGACATCGGCTTTACCGGTGGCGGGGCGGGCAAGGGCATGGTCTATCTGGCCGGCAAGACCAGCCACACCATGGACAACGACCGGATGGTCGACCACATCGTCGAACTGGTCGAGAAGAAGGCGGCCGAGATCGAGGCGTCTCAGGCCGCGGCGGACCAGGCGGCAGAGTGACCTAGCCCTCGCGTTCCTCGGCGACGATGGCGCGCATCTGGTCCAGCGGCACGTAGCCCCGGATCATCGAATCGCCCAGCACGAAGGTGGGCGTGCCCGAGATCTGCAGCATCGAGGCGAGGGCGTGGTTGTCCTCGATCACCTTCATCACGGCGGGGTCGGACATGCGGCCCATGATCGCGGCACTGTCGAGGCCAAGCGAGGTGGCATAGCCCGCCAGCGTCTCGGCCGAGACGTCGCCGCGGAAGGTGCCGTCGTAGAAGCCGTTCTTGACCTTTTCATAGGCCTCGGGCCCGGCCGATTGCAGCGTGGCGATGGCGAATTGCGAGGCAAGGACCGACTGTTCGCCCAGGATCGGGAATTCCTTGACGACATAGCGGATGTCGCCGTCGGAACGGATCAGTTCCGCGACCTCGGCATGGGCCTTGCGGCAATAGCCGCAGCGGTAGTCGATGAATTCGACCACGGTCAGGCTGCCGTCGGGGTTGCCGCCGACGAAGCTTGCGCCGTCATCGAAGATCAGGCCCTGATTGTCGGAAATCATCGAGGCATCGGCGGCGAGTTGTTCGGACTGCTGCTTGATCTCGAGCGCCGTCGCCACCTCTTGCAGCACCTCGGGGTGTTCGAGCAGATAGGCCCGCACTTCGGCCCGGAAGGCGTCGCGCTCGGCGTCGGTCATGGCGGCGGGGTCGAAGGCCAGGGCGGGCGCGGCCACCGTCAGCAGGGCCATCAGGCCAAGGCGTTTCATCGTCGGCTGTCCTTTCGGCCTGAGCGTTGGCGCGACCTTTGCCCGGCGCGGGACCCCGTGGCAAGCCCCAAGCGAGGCATTGACCCTGGCCCGCGCGCTTGGGAAGAGGGGGGCGCGCGGGGCGACAATAGGTAGGGCAGGATGCGGGTATCAAGTCGGAGCGCGGTCGATCCCTTCATTGTGATGGACGTGGTCGAGGCCGCGCGGCAGGCCGAGGCGGCCGGGCGGCATGTCATCCACATGGAGGTGGGCCAGCCGGGCACCCCCGCGCCCGCTGGTGCGCGGGCCGCGCTGGCGGCGGCGATGGAGGCGGGGTCGCTGGGCTATACCGTCTCGCTCGGGTTGCCGGACCTGCGGGCGCGGATCGCGCGGCTTTACCGCGATTGGTACGGGATCGACCTGAACCCCGACCGGGTGATCGTGACGGCCGGGTCATCGGGGGCCTTCATCCTTGCCTTCACGGCGTTGTTCGATGCGGGCGACCGGGTGGCGCTGGGGGCACCGGGCTATCCGTCCTACCGGCAGATCCTGAAGGCGCTATCGTTGCAGGCGGTGGGGATCGAGACGCAGGCCGGCGACAGGTTCCAGCCGGTGCCGGAGACGCTGCCGGATGACGTGCAGGGGCTGATCGTGGCCTCGCCCGCCAACCCGTCGGGCACAATCCTGTCGCGCGACGCGTTGGCCGGGTTGATCGGTGCGGCAAGGGCCCGTGGCATCGCCTTCGTCTCGGACGAGATCTATCACGGGTTGCACTACGCGGACCGTGCGACCTCGGCGCTGGAGATCAGCGATGAGGTCTATGTCATCAATTCCTTTTCCAAGTACTTCAGCATGACCGGCTGGCGCGTGGGCTGGATGGTGGTGCCCGAGGCCCACGTCCGCACGATCGAGCGGCTGGCGCAGAACATGTTCATCTGCGCCCCGCATGCCGCACAGGTG
Source organism: Pseudomonadota bacterium (assembly GCA_046050045.1). Classification (GTDB taxonomy): domain Bacteria; phylum Pseudomonadota; class Alphaproteobacteria; order Rhodobacterales; family Rhodobacteraceae; genus JAOADN01. The sequence goes on from JBJOQI010000016.1 coordinate 6,124, forward strand.
GCCGCGCTGGCCGCGATGGATTGCGGGGCCGAGCTGGAGGCGAACCGCGCGGTCTATGCCGAGAACCGCAGGCTGATGATCGAGGGGCTGCCGCGCGCCGGGATCACGGAATTCGCACCGCCCGACGGGGCCTTTTATGTCTATGCCGATGTCTCGGGCCTGACCGGGGATTCCCGGGCCTTCTGCGCGGAAATCCTGGAAAAGACGGGCGTCGCGATCACGCCGGGTCTGGATTTCGACCCGCTGCGGGGGCATCGGACGGTGCGGTTTTCCTATGCGCGGGCGACGGCGGACATATCGCTCGGTCTGTCGCGGTTGCAGGCCTATCTCTCGCGGCGCGGTTGAGGCTTTGCGGCGGCTGTCGCGCGGCCTATGATCGCGGCAAAACGGGCAGGGCAATGCGACATATCTGGCAGGCCATCGCGGTCATTGCGGCACTCTGGGCTGCCCCTGCGGGGGCGCAGGGCCTGAACGCGCTTGCCCGGATCGACGCGGGCGCGAGCGGGATTGCCGACGCGGGCGGCGGCGGGGTGGACCTGCGGCTGGCCCTGTCGCAGCCGGTGCCCTACCGGCTGTTCCTGCTGGATGCGCCGCCGCGGCTGGTTGCCGACTTCAGCGAGGTCGACTTTGGCCTGTCGCCG
>JBJOQI010000017.1:0-4813 GCA_046050045.1 Pseudomonadota bacterium
GGGTGCCGGGAGGAGCATTGCGCCAGCCTTCCTTGCTTGCCACAAGGGCGATGTAGTCCTTGTTGGTTGCCCAGTTCACGAAGGCTTTCGAGGCTTCCTTGGCGTCCGAAGATGCCGGAATTGCCAGCGACCAGGCCCAGAGCCAGTTCGCCCGCTTGCCGAGGCCAGCGTCGGGTGCCAGAGCGAAGCCGACCTGCTCGGCAAACTCGGACTGTGCCGGATCGGTCAGCGAGCCTGCCGAAACGGTGGCGTCCATCCGCATCGCGCACTTGCCTTGCAGCGACAGCGTCAGGTTTTCATTGTAGCCGTTGTTCGACGCGCCGGGCGGACCGTATTTGGTCAGCAGTTCGACGTAGTCGGTCATCACGGCCTTCCATTCCGGGCTGTCGAACTGGGGCTGCCAGTTTTCGTCGAACCAGCGCGCGCCATAGCTGTTCGCCATGGTGGTCAGGAACGCCATGTTCTCGCCCCAGCCGGCCTTGCCACGCAGGCAGATGCCATAGATGCCAGCCTCGGTATCGGTCATCGCGGCGGCAGCGGCCTTGATGTCGTCCCAGGTCGGGGTTTCCGAGATCGTGATGCCGGCCTTCTCGGCCAGGTCCTTGCGGTAGTTCACGAAGGACGATTCACCGTAGAAGGGCGAGGCAAAGAGGTTGCCGTCGACCGTCAGGCCGCCGCGGATCGCGGGCAGCAGGTCATCAACGTCGTAGTCGGCGGGCAGGTCGTTCAGGCTTTCCAGCCAGCCCTGCTTGCCCCAGATCGGAACCTCGTAGGTGCCGATCGTGATCACGTCGTACTGGCCGCCGCCGGTGGCGATATCGGTCGTCACGTTCTGGCGCAGCACGTTCTCTTCCAGCGTCACCCACTCGACCTTGATGTCGGGGTGCTTGGCATAGAAGTCATCCATCAGACCCTGCATGCGGATCATGTCGCCGTTGTTGACGGTGGCGACGGTGATGGTGGTTTCGGCATTGGCGGCCACAGCAAGCGCGCCCAATGCACACGCGCCCAACAGCGCGCGGACAGTCCTTGTCATCGATTTCCTCCCTGAGGTCGTGAGCAACTGCTCATACCGTGAGTAAATACTCGCAACTGAACGCCGATCCGTCAATCCGGAAAATTCAAGTGATCCTGCAGTGCAGAAAGATCAGGCCAGAAGCGCCCGCGCCGTCGGCTCGTCCGTCACCAAGCCGTTGATAATGCGGCCAGTGAGTGCCGCCCGGATTGCAGCGACCTTGGTTGCACCCGCAGCAATGCCGATCGTCGGCGCGCTGCGGCCGGGCTCGACGCGCACGCCGCCCACCCGGTCGTTGGTGCCGACATCGACATAGCGCCCGTCCGAATCGAAGACCCAGCCCGCGACCTCTCCGGTCGCGCCGGCGGCCTGCATCTCTGACAGCTGCGCCGGCGTCACGAAGCCGTCCTTCAACAGCGGCGCGTCATTGCCCATCTGGCCGACGCCCACGAAGGTCACGTCCGCCATCCGCGCCAGTGCAAAGACGTTCTGCACCGGGCGCAGCCGGTGGAAAAAGGCCCGCTCCTCGGCGGTGTCGCTGATCACCGGCACCGGCATGGGAAAGTGCGGGGCATGGACCTTGTCGGCGATCCGCATGATGACGTCGAAGAACGAGGCCGAACCATCGGGCGCGATGTTCCCGATCAGCGACACGATCCGGTGGTGATCGGCCGGCATGGGCGTCAGTTCGTCCACCATCGCGCGCAGCGCCCGCCCCGTGCCCAGCGCCACGATCAGCGGCTCGGCACGCCGCAGGAACCCCTCCAGCAGCACTGCCGCCGGCCCCGCGATGGCCCGCGTCGCATCGGCCCCGGCACCAAGGCCCGGCGCAACCCGCGCATGGCCCAGCCCGAACCGCCGGGTCAGCGCGGCCTCAAGCTCGAGACAGGCCCCGATCTTGTGTTCAAGCCGCACATGGATCAGCCCCTCGGCCATGGCCCGGCTGACCAGCCGCTGCGCCCGCTGGCGCGAAACCCCAAGTTCCGCCGCGATCTGGTCCTGCGTCATGCCCGCGACGTAGTACAGCCACCCCGCCCGGGCGGCTTCGTCCATCAGCGTCGGTTCGGGATCCATCCGGTTCATGCGGCCCGCGGTCCTCTCAGCTCTGGGGCAATCTGGAAGAAATCGGCAAACGATGCAAACTCAAGGTCGGCCCGCGCGCCTTCGGGGGCCGACAGGTCGCGCCCGGCCAGATGCGCGCCGCCGGTAAAACGCCAGACCGCCATGCCCGCCGCACGTGCCGCGCGGATGCCGTTCAGGCTGTCCTCGATCACCAGGCAGCGCGACGGATCGGCCCCCATCCGGTCGGCCGCGTGAAAGAACAGGTCCGGCGCGGGTTTGCCGTTCCGGACCTCGCCCGCCGTGAACAGCCGCGCGCCCACCAGATCGGTCAGCCCGACAATCGCCAGCGACTTTTCGGCCCGCACCCGGCTGGACGAGGTCGCCACGCACCAGGGCGCGCCGACCTGCGCCAGCACCTCGCGCACCCCCGGCATGATCGTCAGCCCCGTCTCGAAGGCCCGGAGCAGCCTTGCGCGATAGTCCTCCTCGAACTCGGGCGGCAGGTCGACACCGAACTCGACCCGGATCGTCTTCATCACCGTGGGATAGCTGCGCCCCAGAAAATGCGTCGCCACATAGTCGAGGTCGATCCCGACCCCGCGCTCGGCCAGCGCGGCAATCAGCATCCGCGCGCTGATGATCTCGCTGTCGATCAGCACCCCGTCACAGTCGAAGATGACGTGGGTAATGCCTTTCCCGGTCATTCCTTGGGTTTCTTGCGCCACGAGGCCAGCCATCCCTGCGCGCGTTTCCCGGCCATCTCGGCCCGGCCCTCGACCTGGTCCCAGGTCTCGCCGACCTCGGCCACGGCAGGGTCGATCATCCGCTCGCGGAACTGCAGCCACATCCTGCGGATCATGAACAGGACGAAGGCCAGGAAGGTCAGGATGATGATGTTGACCCAGGGGATGATCGTCACGTCAGGCCCTTCGACCTGCTTTACCCCGACCGCGTTGGGGTAGATCGAGATGAAGGGAATCCGCCAGCCGTAATGCGTGACCGACACCCACTTCGGCGCGGTCTCGGGCGACACCAGGTTCGACGCCTCGGCCTGAAGGTTGCTGCTGTCATACTTGAAATAGGGCGGCCAGACCCAGCCGGTGTCCTCGTTGCGGTAGACCACGACCTTGCCGTTCGGCCGCACCGCCTCGATGAAGCGGATGTCGCGCGTCGTGGCGGACTCTGCCGTCGCCACATCGGGCGAGGCATAGAAGATCGAGTTCGACCCCACCGTCGTCAGCCGGTTGTAGGTATTGGTGATCCGCACGATGTCGTGCTGCGGCAGCTCGTAGTGCAGGAACAGGAACACCGTCAGCAGCACGAAGATCCGAAATCCCCACTTCAGATAGGTCAACATGGATCGCGCCCCCTACTGCACGTTGATGAGATAGATCGTCACCGCGATGACGACCATCGGTATGACATAGACCAGCCAGATCAGCTTCTTGCGCAGACCCTTTTCGTACTGCGCCATGCCTTCCTCGATATAGGCCGTCCGCGCCACCTCAGGCGCGCCCTCGTTGGCCGGGTCGCCGTCGAAGCCTTTCTCCAGCTTCTCTCGCCGGACCGAGCGGGAATAGACCGACACCAGCAGGTAGACCACGCTGAGCGCGATGAAGCCGAAAACCAGAAGCTGCAGCATCAGGGCCTACCTCTTTTTCACCGCGCCCCAGGGGCCGACCTGTTCCACGACATCCTCGTCCGGGCCGAACAGCGCCTCGCGCACCCGGTCCTTGTCCCCCAGATAATCATTCGCAAGGAACTCCGCCACATAGGCCTGCTTGGCCGCGGGCCATGCCGCATAGGTGCGGTAGAAAAGCTCCTTGTGGCAGATGAACATCTGCCGGATGTCCAAGGGCGCAAGCTGCGCAAGCAGCATGTTCACCAGATCGCGGTCCGGCCCCTGCTTCGCCCGCAGCGTGTAGAAGAAGGCCGGATGCGTCGAGGTGATGCGCGGCCAGGGCCCAGCCGCCTCGACCCAGTTCAGCAGCGCGGCAAGCCCCGTGAACTCCTGCGGCAGCCGCTCGGCCCCCAGCGTCCCGGCCACCGCGCGCAGGTCGCGCCGCGTCGCCCCCTTCATGTCAAGCCCAAGGCCCGCCGCCGCGTCGACCAGGATGAAGTCCATCTTTTGCCGGATCAGCTGCCCGGCATCCGTGCCCTTCAGGTTCACGATCGGCTCGACCAGCTCGTTCACCTCGAGGAACTTGGCGATCTGGTTGCGGTCGCCCAGGTCGAAGACATAGTCGACCGGCGCAGGCCCGAAGGTCTCCTTCGGGCCGACCGTGATCGCCGCCGGATATTTCACCTCGCGGAACAGGTAGGCCCCGCCCAGGTGCGAGGTCCAGAAGTTGCCGAGTGTTCCCGCCGTCGCCTTCAGCGTGACCGGGTTCCTGACCACGTCGCCCGCCGTCTTCGCCGTCTCGATCATCTCGGCGATCAGCACCTCGTCGTACCAGCCCTCGGGCTCGGTCCGGAAGCGGTCGATCAGCTTCGCGAGTTTCCCCGCCTCGGCCAGCGTGCTGCCGGTGGTGTCGGCGGTGACGCTCGTGCGGCGGATGTCGAACAGGTCCTTGGCCGACTTCACCTCGAAAACCGTAGTCTCCAGCTCGCCCGCAACCGCGTCCTTCGCCGTCAGCGCGAACAGCTGCGCCTCGTTCTCGTCATAGAACCGGCGCAGTAGCCCCTTGGTGGTCGAGAACGTCGCATTCAGCAGCGGCGCGCCCTTCTGGTCGGTCG
>JBJOQI010000018.1:0-3453 GCA_046050045.1 Pseudomonadota bacterium
CAAGGGGGCGCTGCCCCCTTGGACCCCCGGGATATTTGAGCAAGAAAGATGGAAAGAGGCGGGACGATGTTCGATCTGACGGGAAAGACTGCGCTGGTGACCGGGGCCTCGGGGGGCATCGGCGGGGCGATTGCCGAGGCCCTGCACGCGGCAGGCGCGACGGTGGGGCTTTCGGGCACGCGGGTCGGGCCGCTGGAAGAGCTGGCGGGCAAGCTTGGGAGCCGGGCACATGTGCTGCCGGCGAACCTATCGGACATGGCCTCGGTCGAGGCCTTGCCGAAGGCGGCGGCCGAGGCGATGGGATCGGTCGACATTCTGGTGAACAATGCGGGCATCACGCGCGACAACCTGTTCATGCGCATGTCGGATGCCGAGTGGGACGAGGTGATCGCGGTCAACCTGACCTCGACCTTCCGGCTTTGCCGGGCGGTGGTGCGGCCGATGATGAAGGCGCGCTGGGGGCGGATCGTCAATATCTCGTCCGTCGTCGGTGCGACGGGCAATGCGGGGCAGGGCAACTATGCGGCCGCCAAGGCCGGGATGGTGGGCATGTCGAAAAGCCTTGCCGCCGAGGTGGCAAGCCGCGGGATCACGGTGAACTGCGTGGCGCCGGGCTTCATCACGACGGCGATGACCGACAAGCTGAACGACGAGCAGAAGGGCAAGATCCTGACGCAGGTTCCGGCCGGGCGGATGGGGACGTCGGAGGAAATCGCGGCGGCCGTGCTGTATCTGGCGAGCCCCGAGGCAGGCTACGTGACCGGCACGACGCTGCACGTGAACGGTGGAATGGCGATGCTCTGACCCCGGCGGGGCCGGTGTAACAGAGGGCTTGCCAAAGCGTTTGCCTCTGGCGAAGACTGTGCTATAGGCGGCGCCGAACGCCCGTCCGAACCCCCGGACATCGGGGCCGTAGAACAATGAGGCGGGCGCAGACCGCGCCTTGCAGGAACGAGAGGATAGACCATGAGCGACATCGCCGCCCGCGTGAAGAAGATCGTTGTCGAGCACCTTGGCGTGGAAGAGGACAAGGTGACCGAGAACGCGTCGTTCATCGATGATCTGGGTGCGGACAGCCTCGACACGGTCGAGCTGGTGATGGCCTTCGAGGAAGAGTTCGGGATCGAGATTCCGGACGATGCCGCCGAGACGATCCAGACCTTCGGCGACGCCGTGGGCTTCATCACCAAGGCCTCGTAAGGTCTTAGGGAACAGAACGGTTCGGACTTGGCACCCTTTCGGGTGCCATTTTCGTTTCGGGCGGCTTCGCGCCCGCTTTCTGGTCCGCGAGGATTCCCGCTTGCGCGGGCGGGGGGCTTCCTGCGAGCCTGCGGCCGTGCCGGATTGCTGTCCGGTCAGCGGAGGGGGCAGGCATGGCGACCTTGGCCGAGATGTTCGGGGGCGGAGCGGTCGATACGTTCTTCGGGCTGCCGCGGTGTCGCGACCTGTCGCGGCTGGACGCCCGGATTGCCCTGATCGGGGCCGGGTGCGCGACGCCCTACAGTGTGGGGCCCTATTGCATGGCCGGGCCCGAGGCGATCCGCGCGGCGACGGCGGCCTATGGCAAGAACTTCGCACATGTGAACTTCGATCTGGGCGGGCCGGTGCTGCCCGACGGCGTGGCCGCGGTGGACGGAGGCATCCTGCCGCAGGACGCGGGCGATCCGGCGGGCAACCGGGCGCGCATCTTCGGGGCGGTGAATGCGATTCTCGACCGCGATGGGGTGCCGGTGCTGATCGGGGGCGACGACTCGGTGCAGATCCCGATGCTTGAGGCCTATGGCGCGCGGGGCGACAGGATCACCATCCTGCAGATCGATGCGCATATCGACTGGCGCGACGAGGTCGAAGGCGAGCGAATGGGCCTGTCCTCGACGCAGCGGCGGGCCTCGGAAATGCGGCATGTCGAGCGGATCGTGCAGGTGGGTCAGCGCGGGATCGGCTCGGCGCGGGCGGGCGACGTGCAGGACGCGAAGGACTGGGGCGTGCAGTTCGTGCCGGCGGGAGAAGTTGCCCTGCAGGGTGTCTGGCGCGCGGTCGACATGATCCCGGACGGCGCGAAGGTGGTGATCTGCCTTGACCTTGATGCGCTTGATCCTGCGGTCATGCCTGCGGTGATCGGGCGCACGGCGGGCGGCATGACCTATTGGCAGGTGATGGAGCTTGTCGGCGCTGTGGCGGAGAAGGCAACGATTGCGGGCTTCGGCATGGTCGAGTTCATGCCCGAGCGGGACATCGACGGGATGGGCGCGCTGACGGCGGCGCAGTTGCTGGCCGGTGTCATGGGGATCATCGCGCGCGATCTCTGACCGCGCAGCGACGGCGGCCGGTTGCGCATCCCGGAGGGGTGGCTCGGTTGCGCCCTTTCGGCGGGGCGTGTATCAGGTCGCAAGGATCGGAATGCCGCGAAGGGGGCCTATATGCGTCGTGTCGTTGTCACGGGTCTGGGGATGGTCACGCCGTTGGCCTGCGGCGTGGAAGAAACCTGGAGCCGCCTGCTGGCGGGGCAGTCCGGGGCCGGGCAGATCACGCGGTTCGATACCTCGAACGTGGTGACGACCTATGCCTGCGAGATCCCGCGCGGGGATGGCAGCGACGGGACCTTCAACCCCGACGACTGGATGGAGCCGAAGGAACAGCGCAAGGTCGATGACTTCATCCTGTACGGGATGGCGGCCGCGGTGCAAGCGGTACGGGATGCCGGGTGGGAAGACCCGGGCGAAGAGGAAAAGCTGCGCACCGGCGTGATGATCGGGTCGGGGATCGGCGGTCTGACCTCGATCGCCGAGACGGCGGTGCTGATCAAGGAGCGGGGGCCGAAGCGGGTAAGCCCCTTCTTCATCCCGGGTGCGCTGATCAACCTTGCCTCGGGTCAGGTGTCGATCCGGTTCGGCTTCAAGGGGCCGAACCATTCGGTCGTGACGGCCTGTTCGACGGGCGCGCATGCCATCGGCGATGCGGCGCGGCTGATCATGTGGGGCGATGCCGACGTGATGGTGGCGGGCGGCTGCGAGAGCCCGATCAGCGAGATCGGGATTGCCGGGTTCAACGCCTGCAAGGCGCTGTCGACCAAGCGCGCGGACGAGCCGGAGAAGGCCAGCCGCCCCTATGACGCGGACCGGGACGGGTTCGTCATGGGCGAGGGCGCTGGCGTCGTGGTGCTGGAGGAATACGAGCACGCCAGGGCGCGCGGCGCGAAGATCTACTGCGAGGTGGTGGGATACGGCCTGTCGGGCGACGCCTATCACATTACCGCGCCGTCCGAAGATGGTGATGGCGGCTATCGCAGCATGTCGGCGGCGATCAAGCGGGCCGGGCTGACGCCGGCGGATATCGACTACATCAACGCGCACGGCACCTCGACCATGGCGGACACGATCGAACTCGGCGCGGTCGAGCGGCTGATGGGCGAGCATGCGGCGGCGGCGACGATGTCGTCGACGAAGTCGTCGA
>JBJOQI010000019.1:0-3577 GCA_046050045.1 Pseudomonadota bacterium
AACGTCGTCGAGACCGACTGGTTCGACATGTGGTTGTCGATGGCGGTCGACAGGTTGCCGGTGTTGGTGCGCACCGCGGCAAGGGCGGCGATGCCAAGGCCGGCGACGGCGGCCGTCAGCACGATCCAGTCGAGCGAAACCGCGCCGGATTCATCATCGGCAATCGTCCTGGCGATCTTGAAGGGGGACATCGAGGGGGTACTCCAGCTACTCGTTACGCGCGGCACCTGCCGCTGTCACCGTCTCACTGGAGTGCAAATGCGGCAAGGTCTGGGCCGAGATATGGAATCTGCGCGCCCCGGGCAAGCAAAAGCGGTCGCACAAGCTGCACGACCGCGAAAACTCTGTCGGCGCCGCATGCCTCGGGGCGCCGACCGTCCTGCCTCAGAACGTCGTCGAGATCGTCTGGCTGGCGAGATGCTGGTTGATCCGCGAACTCAGCGATGCCGTGCCCGACTTGATCGCGGCAAGGGCCGCAACGCCAAGGCCCACCACCGCCGCGGTCAGGACAACCCAGTCAACCGTCACCGCGCCATCTTCGTCCGCGCGGAAATTCTTTGAAGATCTGAACAGCTTCATGTCACGCTCCGTATCTACCGTTCGCAAACACCACCACCGTTCAGCCTTCGGGTACGTCAGCCCCCCCGCCACCGAGCCGGCAGGCCCATATGGCAGTGAAACTGTGGCAGGAGTAGGGCAAAGCGTACAAATTGCGGCGATTTGGACAGATTCGCCGCGAGCTGCGTTAACACACTGTTTCTGATTGGAAAAAATCCGCTCAATAGGCCGGCCCGGGCAGCGAAATGTTGCCGAAAGGTCGAAGGCTTCCGTGAAAGAAACGGGCATTGTTCCTGAAAAGTGGCCCGGACGGCGGAATTCTGCGACAAGGGGTGCAACAAGAACAAGAGGGCAGGTTGCGCGCGATGACGCGGGCAGGTTTCGCAGCAGGAACGATCTGCGTGGCGCTCTGGGGGGCATGGGCCGTCGCCGAAGAGGCGAAGACGGTCTATCCCGAATTTACCTTCAAGCGCATCGGCGTGCCGCAGTCCGGAACCGCCGGGAAGCGCATTACCGTTCAGATCGACCCGGAAGAACAGGCCCGGATGCTGGCGGCCGTCATGCCAGCCCCCGACAGGCCGATCCCGCGCGGCGAGGCTGACCCCGCGCTCTTGCCGGACCTGCCTGCCGCCTCGGGCAATTACGACTGGTACTGGGAGATCGTCTCGGCCAGGCTCGGCGACCGCGACGGGCGGTTCTCCAAGGCCCTGTCGGCGCTTGCCCAGGGGCCGAACGGCACGATCGTCACCGCGCCGCGGATGCAGCGGATGCAGGACATCGCTGCCGCGCACGGGCAGGAAATCCTGAAGGCGACGATCGGAACCCAGGTTTCGCCGGCTCTGGTGCTGGCCGTTATCTCGATCGAAAGCGGCGGGCGGATCGACGCGGTATCCTCGGCCGGCGCGGTCGGACTGATGCAGCTTATTCCGGCGACGGCCGACCGGTTCGGCGTGGCCGACAGCAGCAATGCCAGCGACAATATCCGCGGCGGCGTGGCCTATCTCGACTGGCTGATGCAGGAATTCGACCGCGACCCGCTGATGGTGCTTGCCGCCTACAATGCCGGCGAGAATGCCGTGAAACAGAATGGCGGCGTGCCGCCCTATGCCGAAACCCGCGACTACGTGCCCAAGGTGCTGGCTGCCTGGGCGATTGCCCGCGGGCTTTGCGTCACCCCGCCCGAGCTGGTGACGGACGGCTGCGTTTTTGCCGTGAAAGGATAAGAGTTCCGATGACTGCGCCGAAGCCGCTCGTTCTCGACGTGGATGGTACCTTTCTGCGGACCGACATCCTGTTCGAATGTTTCTGGGCCGGCCTCGGGCGTCGCCCCTTTGCGGTTCTGGGCGCAGTCTGGCGGAACCTTCGCCACCCGGCGCGGCTGAAGGCCGAGCTTGCGCGGATCGCCCCGGTGCGGACGGACCTGCTGCCGGTCAACTCGGCCGTCGCCGAGATCGCGCTGGCCGCTCGGGGCGAGGGGCGCGAGGTCGTGCTGGCCTCGGCGTCGGACGAAGGCCACGTGCGCCAGCTGGCGGCCGACTACGCGCTGTCGGACCGGGTCTTTGCCTCGGACGGGCAGACCAACCTGAAATCGGAGGCCAAGGCCGCGGCGCTGGTCGCGGCCTATGGCGAGCGCGGGTTCGACTATGCCGGTAATGCGCGGGCCGACCTTGCCGTCTGGGAGAAGGCTGACACCGCGCTGATCGTCGGGCGGGTTCCGGCGGCGGCGGGCATTTCTCCGCCCGGCGGCAAGGTGGCCCTGCCGGGCGGCTGGCTGCCTGCGCGGCTGCTCAAGGCGATGCGGCCACACCAGTGGGTCAAGAACAGCCTTCTGCTCTTGCCGCTGATTGCCTCGCATCGCTTCGACCTGGTGACGCTGGTGCCGATCCTTCTGGGCATCATCGCCTTTTCGGCGGCGGCCTCGTCGATCTATATCGTCAACGACCTGCTCGACCTCGAGGCGGACAGGCTGCACCCGACCAAATGCCGCCGCCCCTTTGCCAATGGCGACGTGCCGATCGCGGTGGGGATGGTCGCCTTTCTGTCGCTGGGCACCTTCGCGCTGGCGCTCGCGGCCTCGCTCAACATCGGGTTCCTCGGGATCGTCGCGCTCTACATGGTGATCTCGCTGGCCTATTCGCTGAAGCTCAAGCGGCTGCGCTGGGTGGATATCGCGACGCTGGCGCTGCTTTACACGATCCGGGTGGTGGCAGGGGCCGCGGCGGGGCAGGTCGAGGTGTCGATCTACATGCTGATCTTCATCTTCCCGATCTTCGTGACGCTCGGATGCGTCAAGCGGCTGACCGAGCTGACGCTGGCCAAGACCGACGACAAGCTGCCGGGGCGCGGCTATGGCCGGATGGACCGCAGCGATCTGCTGAACGTGGCCTGGCTTGGCACGGTCGGGGCGCTGGTCATCTTCTATCTCTATTCCGTCAGCGCGCAGGGCAGAGAGCTTTATCCCACGACCTGGCTGATCTGGGTGGCGATGGTGCCGATGGCGGTCTGGCTGGTCCGGATGGTGATGCTGGGCTGGTACGGCAAGCAGGACTACGACCCGATCGTCTTTGCGCTGCGCGACAAGTTCGGGGTCGGCCTGCTGATGCTGATCCTCAGCCTGCTGTTCTGGGCCGCGGGCCTGTGGAGCCGCTGGTTCGGCGGCTAGGCGGCGCAGACCGCTCGCCTCAGATCTTCATCTTCTTGAAGATGAACTCCGGCACGTGGATGATGATCAGCATGATGTAGCGCCAGAAGAAGGGCGTGTAGATCACGTTCCGCTTCTTCCGGACGGCCGTCAGGATGTCGTCGGCCACCTTGTCGGGCGTGGCGACAAGGAACATGCCCGGCAGGCCCCAGGTCATGGCGGTGTCGACAAAGCCCGGCTTGACCGTCACGACATGGCCGCCCGCGCGGGTCAGGCGGTTGCGCAGGCCGGACAGGTAGGTGGCGAACCCCGCCTTGGCCGAGCCGTAGACATAGTTGCCGATCCGGCCCCTGTCGCCCGCGACCGAGGCCACGCCTA
>JBJOQI010000020.1:0-3321 GCA_046050045.1 Pseudomonadota bacterium
TCAGTCCGACCAGCGCGGCCTGGCCGTTGGCCGAGGCCGCCGCCCCCTCGACATCGCCCATGGTCAGCCGCCAGCCGGTGCCGGCGAGGAACAGGGTCCCAGCCTTGCCGGTGTCGAGCCCGGCGGCAGACAGCTGGCCGGTCGCGCCGAATTCAAGCCCGGCGTCGGTCTGGCCGGAAAGCGTCGCCTTGACCCGGACGCGCGAGGTCAGCAGCGCCGCGTCGGCGCCAAGCGGCTGATGCAGGCCGAGGCGCGCGTCGCCCGTGAGTCGGATGTCCGCCGCGGCCGGAGCGGCGGCGAGCAGGAGTGCAGACAGGGCGGCGCGGAATTGCATGGCTGTCAGGCCGGTTCATGCAGGCTGAAAAAGAAAAGAGCGGGCACAAGGCCCGCTCTTTCCGAGTGGTTTCGCGTTCGATCAGAACGAGAACGACACGCCCAGGTCGGCAACCGTGTCGGTGCCGTTGTCGACGATGCCACCCGAGAGGGTCGCGCCGCCGCCGAGGTCGTACGAAGCGCCGATACCGGCACCGTCGTTGCCCGCGAAGTTCTGGTTCTGCGAGACGAAGGCGGTGATGGTCGCGCCGCCGGCAGCGAAGTCGACCGACAGAGCCGAAGCCATGTCAGCAGCCGAGTCGCGGTCCGCGACTTTGGCTTTGACGGTGGCCGAACCGAAGGTCATCGTGCCCTTGGCCGAGATCTGCGAGTCGGTGGCCGAGTCTTCGTAGCCGAGAGCGACGGTGAAGTTCGAACCGGCGTACTTCACGCCAACGTTGATGTTCTCGTTCGCACCGGTGGTCTGGCCAGCGCCGACGCCGAAGGTGACCGCGCCGGTGGTGTACTCGTAGTACACGGCGGTCTTGTCGGTGCCGAGGAAGCCGATTTCGTTCACGTCGCCGAGGCCGGTGTAGCCGACGCCCGAGACCTGGCCGACGAGCGCGTCAGCGGCGCCGCCAACATCACCCATGGTCAGCTTGCCGAACGCGCCCGAGATGTAGACGGTCGAGTCGCCGTTGGCGGTGCCGCCCTGGCCCGACTGGTCCGCACGGACCGAGGCGCCAAAGGCGAGGCCGCCGTCGGTTTCGCCCGACATCGAGAAGCTGACGCGAACGCGCGACGAGAACTCAGCATCGGTACCGTTGTAGACGACGCCCATGCGGGCCGAGCCCGACACGGCGACTTCGGCGGCGGCGGCGCCGGCGACCAGCATCAGAGCCGACGTCGCAAGAAGAACCTTTTTCATTTCGTTTTCCCTCGTTGTGTCAAAGGTGCCCAACTCAGGGGAATCCGAATTGGGTATGGACCCCTATTTCTCGCTTGGAGCGGCCCATTGCAACGATTGCGGCGGCGCGGGCGGGAAGAACGGAAGCGATGGTGCGTTCTTGCCACAGTAAAAATTGGCGCAGGCCATGCGGTTGCCGTCGCGGCAGGGGGCCGGCCTGCGCCGGGCAGGAGGCGGGGCGGCGGGCCGCATGACCGCTGAGTCTCGCGCCCGATGCGCAGCGCGCGCGAGGGACGCGCCCGCGAGGGGCTTCGGGAAACGGCTTGTCGCATTCCCCCCCTTGGGCTAGACACCCGTAACACCAAGAAGTGGACCGGACGGGGATGACCATTTCACTGCCGATGCGTGCCGGTGCGGCGCTGCTGCTATCGCTTACTCTGGCCGGCTGCGGCGGCGGATTCGGAAGCGGGAACCTGTTTGGCGGCGGCGGCACCCGCGCCGCCCAGGCCCCGCAGACCGCCGACGAGCGGCAAAGCACGATCTGGGACCTGTTCGGCAACAAGAACGACCCCAATACGACGGTCGAGGTGAACAGCTATCTCTGGCAGGCCTCGCTCGAGGTGCTGAACTTCCTGCCGATCCAGTCGGTCGATCCGTTCTCGGGCATCATCGTGACCGGGTTCGGCACGCCGCCGGGCGGCGGCGGGGCCTATCGCGCGACGATCTACGTGCAGGACCCGGCGCTGGACGCGCGGTCGCTGAAGGTGGCGCTGGTGTCGCGCGCGGGGCCGGTTGCGCCCGACACGGTGCGCGCGGTCGAGGACGCGATCCTGACGCGGGCACGGCAGCTGCGCGTGGCGGACGGCAAGCTCTGACCTGGCGGCCCGGCGGGCACTGAACCAGGCGGAGGGGCGCTGCCCCTCCGGACCTCCCCGGGATATTTGGGCCAAGATGAAGGCGCAGGGCCACTGGACCTTGCAGGTCGGGCTTGTATAACCACGCCGATCAGAGGACGGGGACCATCGGATGACGCGCTACGATCCGGCACACGACGAGCCGAAATGGCAGAAGGCCTGGGATGATGCCGGGGTCTTTGCCGCCGAGATGGTGCCGGGCAAGCCCAAGTACTACGTGCTGGAAATGTTCCCCTATCCGTCGGGGCGCATCCACATGGGGCATGTGCGCAACTACACGATGGGCGACGTGATCGCGCGCTACAAGATCGCGCAGGGCTACAGCGTGCTGCACCCGATGGGCTGGGACGCCTTCGGGATGCCGGCCGAGAACGCCGCGATGGAGCGGGGCGGCCACCCCAAGGACTGGACCTACGGCAACATCGCCGACATGCGCGGGCAGATGAAGCCCCTGGGCCTGTCGATCGACTGGAGCCGGGAATTCGCGACCTGCGACCCCGAATACTACGGCCAGCAGCAGGCGATGTTCCTCGACATGCTGGACAAGGGGCTGGTCTACCGCAAGGCGGCGGTGGTGAACTGGGACCCGGTCGACATGACGGTTCTGGCCAACGAGCAGGTGATCGAGGGCCGCGGCTGGCGATCGGGCGCGCTGGTCGAGCGCAAGGAACTGGTGCAGTGGTTCTTCAAGATCAGCGACTATTCGGGCGAGCTTCTGGCGGCGCTCGACGGGCTGAAGGACTGGCCCGAGAAGGTGCGGCTGATGCAGGCCAACTGGATCGGGCAGTCTCAGGGGTTGCAGTTTGCCTTTGACACGGTGGGCGCGCCTGAGGGTTTCGACCGGCTGGAGGTCTATACGACGAGGCCCGACACGCTGATGGGGGCGTCGTTTGCCGGGATCTCTCCGGATCACCCCCTGGCCAAGGCGCTGGCGGGCGATCCCGCGGTGGCCGAGTTCCTGGCCAAGTGCCGCCTGGGGGGCACGACCGCCGAGGCGCTGGAGACGGCCGAGAAGATCGGCTTTGACACCGGGGTGCGGGTCAAGCACCCGCTGGACCCGAATTGGGAGCTGCCGGTCTATATCGCCAACTTCATCCTGATGGACTATGGCACCGGCGCCATTTTCGGCTGCCCGGCCCATGACGCGCGCGACTTTGACTTTGCCAGCAAATACGGGCTGGCGATCAA
>JBJOQI010000021.1:0-3203 GCA_046050045.1 Pseudomonadota bacterium
GCCTCGGTCGCAACCGCTTCTTCCTTGGTGCCATGCGCGGCCACGCGGGCGGCATGGGTGCCGACAGCGGCCTTCACGCCCGACTTTTCCGCGCCCGAGGCGAGGATGTCGGTCACGCGCAGCAGCGTCAGCTTCTGACGGTGGCCACGGGTGCGCTGCGAGGAATGCTTCCGGCGGCGCTTGTGGTAGGTGATGACCTTGTCGGCCTTGATCTCGCCTTCGATCACCTCGGCCTGCACGGCGGCCCCGGCCACCAGCGGCGCGCCCAGGACGGCCTTGTCGCCGCCGAGCATCAGGATCTCGTTGAACTGGACTTTTTCACCAGCGGTAGCGGCCAGCAGTTCCACGCGGAGCACGTCGCCCGCCTGAACCTTGTACTGCTTGCCACCGGTCTTAAGGACCGCGAACATGGGTCTTTCCTTCGTCGTTTCCGCGCCCTGTGGCCCCGGTTTCCCGGCGTTCAGGGGGTTTCCCCCGCCTCGGACAGCGCGCCCCCTCTCGGCGGCGGTGTGTCAAATATATAACCCCGGTCGAGTCGGTAGACCCGCCGGGATGCGGGCTTATCGGCAAAGGCAGGACGGAAGTCAAGCGGGCGATGAAGCCTTTGGGCAGTCTCGCACAAGTCGTCGCCCGGCAGCCGTTACCGTCGGCGAAGATGTTGACAAGGGGTTAACGGGATTCGCAACCTCTTGATATACCTTGCCGAAATCAGGTGTCCCACGTCGGGACGCCCCCTAGCCCAGCGTGGCGAGCGCCGGAAAGGTTTCAAGCAGCCAGTAGGAAAACTGGCTGAAGCCCCCGGTCAGCATCAACAGCCCGATGGTCCAGAGCAGCAGTCCCATGATCCGCTCGATCCGCTCCATGTGCCGCTTCAGGAAGCCCATCGCCCCGTGCAGCCGCGGCAGGAAGGCCGCGACCAGCAGGAAAGGCAGGCCCAGGCCCGCCGCATAGACCGCAAGCAGCGCCATCCCCCGCCCGATCGTGCCGTCCTGCGCGGCAAGGGTCAGGATCATCCCCAGCTGCGGCCCGATGCAGGGCGTCCAGCCGAAGGCAAAGGCAAGGCCCAGCACATAGGCCCCGAAAGCGCTGCCGCCCTGATCGCCCGCGTCGATCCGGGCCTCGCGGTTCAGGAAGGGGATCCGGATCACCCCCAGGAAATGCGCCCCGAAGACCATGACCGTCAGGCCGGCGGCCCAGTTGAACCAGCCCTGGTTGGACAGGAAGAACCGCCCGAAGGCCGAGGCTGCAAGGCCGAGCAGCAGGAACACCGTCGACAGGCCCAGCACGAAGAACAGCGCCGGCAGCAGCATCCGCCGCGACCCCTCGCGCGCTTCGGCCGCGCCGACCCCGCTCATGTAGGCCAGGTAGGGCGGCACGATCGGCAGCACGCAGGGCGACAGGAATGACAGCACCCCCGCCGCCAGCGCCACCAGCGCCCCCGCAAGGAATCCCGCATCAAGAAGGTTCACGTCGAACATGACGGGCACATCTATCCCAAGCTGCCCGGTCCGTCACGGGGGCGCGGCGTTTCGCCCTGTCACTTCCCCGTGGACAAGCGCCGCCCGCCTGAATATCGCCGGATGATGACCCACGACGACGACATCGACGCCCTCGGGCTGCTCTGCCCGCTGCCCGTCCTGCGGCTGAGAAAGCGCCTGCTTGCGCTGGCTCCCGGTGCGGTCGTGCGCCTGCGTGCCACGGACCCTGCGTCCTGGATCGACGTGCCGCATTTCTGCGCCGAGGCCGGGCACGAGCTTCTGTCCGCCGACGAGGCCGACGGCGTGCGGACCTATCTGGTTCGGCGCGGCGCGAAATGAAAAGGGGCGGCAGCGCCGCCCCGTTCCGATCCGTTCCCGATCCCGGCCTCAGCGGCCGAGCGACCACCAGCCACGCTTCTTGGCCTTGGGTTCGCCCTCTGGCTCATCCGGCGCAGCGGTTGCATCCGGGTCCGGTTGCAACCCGGCATCGGGCGAAGCTGCCACCGACTCCTCGACGGGCTGCACGACAGCGGCCGATACGGCGTCAGCGGCAACCGCCGGCTCGGCCGCAACCTTCTTGCTGCTGCGCGACCGCGAAGGCTTCTTCACCGGATCCGCCTCGGAAACGGTGTCCGCTGCCGGTTCGGCGACCACATCGGCCTTGGGCCCTTCCGGCTTCTTGCTCGACCGCGAGCGTGACGAGGTCTTCTTTGCGGGCGCTGCATCCGGCGCCGTTTCCGGGGCGTCGGTCGTGGCGTCCGTGGCGGCCTCTGACGCCACCTCGGCTTCGGCCGTCTTGGCCGCTTTCGACCGCGACCGCGAGCTCGACGACTTCACGCTGCGCGACGGTTTGGCTGACGCGCCGTCGGTGTCCGGGGCCGAACCCTGTTCTCCGGCCGCAGCGGTGACCACGGGCCTGCCCGCTTCCGGCACATCGACAGTCTCGGGCTCGCCATCGGTTTCCAGGCCCGAGGGCACGCCCTCGCGTCCTTCGCGCTGGCCCATGCCGTCGCCCCGGTCCTCGCCGCCCGACCCGCCCTTGCGGCGACGCCGACGACGGCGCTTCTTCTTCTTGCCGGGTTCGCCGTCACCGCGAGCCTCGCCCGCAGTGCCCTCGCCCTCGGCATCGCTGTCGTCGTCCTCGTCCTCGACGTCCTCGTCGGACAGATCCTCGTCCTCGTCGACCTCGGCCATCAGGGCGGCGCTGGCCGACACGACCGGGCTCAGGACCTCGGGCACCACGCGGGTCGCAGTCTTGAACTTCTCGATCACGAAATCCGGGCTGATCAGCGCAGGATCGGCCTCGACCCGGACCGACAGGCCATAACGCGCCTCGATCTGGGCGATGTGCTCGCGTTTCTGGTTCATCAGGAAGTTGACGATCGCGATCGGCGCCTTCAGCAGCACTTCCTTCGACCGCTTGCGCGTACCCTCTTCCTCGAGCTGGCGGAGGATCGACAGCGCAAGGCTGTCGTCCGACCGGATCAGACCCGTGCCATGGCAATGCGGGCAAGGCGCGGTGGTCGATTCCAGCATGCCGGGGCGCAGCCGCTGGCGGCTCATTTCCAGCAGGCCAAAGCCCGAGATGCGGCCCACCTGAATGCGGGCGCGGTCGGTCTTCAGCTTTTCCTTCAGGCGCTTCTCGACGGTCGCGTTGTTCTTGCGCTCTTCCATGTCGATGAAGTCGATGACGATCAGGCCGGCAAGGTCGCGCAGGCGCAACTG
>JBJOQI010000022.1:0-2593 GCA_046050045.1 Pseudomonadota bacterium
CCCAGCCGAGACCCCAGGCGCCGAGCGTCGGGGACTCCCAGTCATCCTCCACGAACCGGATGTCGTGCTCCTGCGGCCGGATACCCAACGCGTAGAGGCTGCCGAGGTACTGCTCCTGGACGTCGAGCGGGGACGGCTTGATCAACACCTGGTACTGGTAGTAGTGCTGCAGCCGGTTCGGGTTCTCGCCATAGCGCCCGTCGGTCGGGCGGCGCGAAGGCTGGACATAGGCCGCAGCCCAGGGGCGGGGCCCGAGCGGACGCAGCGTGGTCGCCGGGTGGAAGGTGCCCGCCCCCACTTCCATGTCATAGGGCTGCAGCACGGCACAGCCCCGCTCGCCCCAATAGGTCTGCAGGCGCAGGATGATTTCCTGGAAGGAACGCGGCGGGGTCGTCATGCTTGGGCCTGCCTGTGGACGGGGGCGGAAGTGCGCGTTCTCATTAGGCAACAGGCAAAGGGGGGTCAACGCCAACCTCGACGCTTTTTGACGTGACGCCGGGCACGATCCTGCTAGCTTGCCCGGCGGATTCGGGGGCAAGAGCGGTCAGAGCATCGCCTGCATTTTCAGGCATCCTGGGGAAGGTCAGTGAATATGAAGCGCGTATTGGTGGCTCTGGCTCTGGTCTGGACCCTGATTTCGGCACCCACCTCGGCCTCTGCGCAGGAGACCTGGGTGCAGATCGAAGCCCTTCCGACACTTGCCGAGGGCGAGGCCCGGGCCCGCGCCTATGGCGGTGTATTCCCGAACGTCGCGGGCTTCGAGCTTGTGTCGGGCTGGTATGCCATCGTGCTTGGCCCCTTCACCCCGGACGAGGCGGTGGTGCAGCTTGGCCTGTTGCGGTCCGAAGGCATGATCCCGGCCGACAGCTATATCCCGGACCCGGTGCGCTTCGAACGCCGCTTCTGGCCGGCCGGCGCGACGGACGCTGTGACCGGCACGACGGCCGAACCTGCCCCGACCGATCCGCCGGCCACGGACGAGCCGGCGGCCGAAGCAGCCCCGGCGCCCGAAGCGCTTCTGCCCGACGAATCCCCGCGCGAGGCGCGCCTGTCCGAAAGCGCCCTGCCCGAGGCCGACCGCCAGCTTCTGCAGACCGCCCTGCAATGGGAAGGTTTCTACGCCGGCAAGATCGACGGCGCGATCGGCGCGGGCACCCGCGCCTCGATGGCGGCCTGGCAGGTTTCGCGCGGGTTCGACGAGACCGGCATCCTGACCACGCGCCAGCGCGCCCAGCTGATCGAGGAATACCAGGCGGATGTCGCCTCGATCGGCCTCGCCCCGGTGACCGAGGCCAAGGCAGGCATCGAGATTTCCCTGCCGCTCAGCCTTGTCGACTTCGCAGGTTACCAGCCGCCCTTCGTCCAGTATGGCGAAAAGGACGGGTCGGGTTTTCAGGCGCTGCTGATCTCGCAGCAGGGCGACGAGACGACGCTCTTCGGCCTCTATGACCTGATGCAATCGCTTGAAATCGTACCCCTTCAGGGCGAACGCGAACGCCAGCGCACCTCTTTCGTCATCAACGGCGACGGGGCGGGCCTGCGGTCCTACACGCAGGCGACGCTTGAGGGCGGCTTCATCAAGGGCTTCACGCTGGCCTGGGATCCGGCGCAGGACGAACGCGCAGCCAGGGTGCTCGAGGCAATGAAGGCCTCGTTCCGCGCGGTTGGCGACCAGGCGCTCGACGACTCGCTCGGTGCCCCGCTCGAGGTCTCGCGCGACACCCTTCTTGCCGGGCTCGAGGTCCGCAAGCCCCGGCTGTCGCGCTCGGGCTTCTACGTCGACCCGCAGGGCTCGGTCTTGACCACCAGCGATGCCGTGGCCACCTGCGGGCGCATCACCCTCGACGGGCAGATCGAGGTGGATGTGAAGCTCAGCGATGCGGCGGGGGGCTTTGCCGTCCTGACGCCGCGCACGCCCCTTGCGCCGCGCGCCCATGCGGGTTTCCGCACCTCAACCACCCGCAACGGGGCCGAGATCGCCGTCGCGGGCTACCCCTACGAAGACGCGCTGTCGAGCCCGGTCGTCACCTTCGGTGCTTTCGCCGAGGCCCGCGGGCTGAACGGCGAGGCCGGGCTGTCGCGGTTGACCCTGACGACCCTGCCGGGCGATGCGGGCGGGCCGGTAATCGACTCGTCAGGGTCGGTCGTCGGAATGCTGCTGCCCGCGCCCGAAAGCAAGACGCAGGTCCTGCCTGCCGACGTGGCCTTCGCCCGCAGCGCCGCCGCCCTGGCCGAGGCGCTGACCCTCGCCGGTCTTGCGCCGACGCCCTCGACCCAGACCGGGGCCATTGCTGCCGAGGACGTGGCCCGGATCGGACGCGACATGACGGTGCTCGTCTCCTGCTGGGACTGACCGGCAGCGGTCCTTCCGCGAAGAACGGCGTCAGGCCAGCGCCGGGGTCATCCGGATCAGCGTCGGGCCGGGCGCGGCAAAGGCTGCCTCCAGCGCACGTTTCAGCTCGGCCAGTGTCGCCGGGGCCTCGGCGCGCGCGCCATAGGCCCGCGCAAGGGCGATGAAATCCGGGTTCCGGGCAATCACTGCATTCGGCGCGATCTGCGAGCGCTGCATCGATTCCTCGATTTCCTTCAGCTT
>JBJOQI010000023.1:0-3279 GCA_046050045.1 Pseudomonadota bacterium
GAACGGCAGATCGGTGATCCCGGCCATCGGGGCCAGAAAAACCGGTGGGTCAAGCGTGAGATCGGCGATCCGGACGGACAATGGTCAACCCTTGTGCGTTTGACGTTCTGCTAGGCTCTGCTGGGCGGATTCACAATCTTGCCGCCTGAAACTGCGGATTGCAGGCAGCGAACAGAATGACACATGCATAGTTTTTGTGCAATTGCGACAGTCAGCACAATAATTGTGCAGACTCTTCTCCGCATTGTCAGTGCCGCCCGGCTCGCCTAAGCCAGTCACACCGAAGCAGGACAGGGCAATGGCAGACAGGGCAGGAACGGCGGCGGTCATTGTGGCAGCGGGGCGCGGAACCCGCGCCGGCGACGGCCAGCCCAAACAATGGCGTGACCTGGGCGGCAGCTCGGTGCTGGCGCGGTCAGTGTCGGCCTTTCGCGGCTTTGGACGGCAGATCGTCGTGCTGCATCCCGATGACATGCAGCGCGGGCTCGACATGTTTCGCGGCAGCGTCACGCTGGTCGCGGGCGGCGCCACGCGGACGGCGAGCGTGCGCGCGGCGCTAGAAGCTCTCGATGGTTCGGGTTTGTCGCATGTCCTGATCCACGACGCCGCGCGTCCCCTGGTCTCGCAAGGCGTGATCGACCGCGTGCTGGGCGCACTGGACCGGTCTATTGCCGCCGCCCCTGCCCTTCCGGTCAGCGATGCCCTGTGGTCGGGTGAAGCCGGTCTGGTTACGGAGGCCGTTGACCGTTCAGGCCTGTGGCGGGCGCAAACGCCGCAGGGCTTTGACCTTGCCGCAATCCTCGCCGCCCACCGTGCCTTTGCGGGCGAGGCTGCCGACGATGTCGCCATTGCCGGTGCGGCCGGGATTCCGGTCGCTATTGTCGAGGGGAACGAAGACAACTTTAAGCTGACCTATGCCGGGGATTTCGGCAGGGCAGAAAGGATGCTGAGGGCTGGAATGGACATCAGGACAGGCAACGGTTTTGACGTGCACGCCTTCACGACGGGCGACCATGTGATGCTCTGCGGTGTCAGGGTGCCGCATGACCGCGCCTTGCTTGGCCACTCGGATGCCGATGTCGGGATGCACGCACTGACCGATGCAATCTATGGCGCGCTGGCCGAAGGTGACATCGGTCGCCATTTCCCGCCGTCTGACTCGCAGTGGAAGGGCGCGGCGAGCGAGATCTTCCTTGCCCACGCGGGCCGTCTGGCCATGACCCGTGGCTACCGGATTGCAAATGCCGACGTGACGCTGATCTGCGAACGGCCAAAGGTGGGGCCTCACGCCGCCGCCATGCAGGCCGAACTGTCTCGGATTCTTGCGATGGAGCCCGGACGGATCAGTGTCAAGGCCACCACCTCGGAACGGCTGGGCTTTACCGGCCGCGAGGAAGGAATCGCCGCGATTGCAACCGTAACGCTGGTGTCGGCATGAAGGCGCAACGTCTGGTCACGACATTCTTCGGCGTCGGTCTTTTGAAACCGGCGCCCGGCACCTGGGGGTCGGCGGCTGCGCTCGTCGCGGGGCTTCTGATCGACCGCTATCTGGGGTTTCCCGCGCTTGTCCTCGCAGTGATCGGGGTCATCCCGTTGGGCCTCTGGGCGATTGCAGCCGAGACTGCGGGCCGCGAGGACAAGGACCCGGGCGAGATCGTGATCGACGAAGTGGCGGGGCAATGGATCACGCTGCTTTTTCCGGCCGCCGCCTTCTGGCATCGCGGGACCGAGGACTGGATGCTGGCCGCCTGGCCCGGCTGGGTTGCGGCCTTCCTGTTCTTCCGGCTGTTCGACATCTGGAAACCTGGCCCGATCGGCCGTGCCGACCGCAGGGGCGATGCGCCCGGCGTGATGTATGACGACCTTTGGGCCGGTCTCTTTGCGGGGGTTGCGATCATGCTGGCAGCGGGCCTTTACCACGGGGTTCTGATGCGATGAGCCGGGCGGAAGCGCTTCTGGCGGCGGCGCGGCGGGCCGGAACGCGGGTTGCCACTGCTGAAAGCTGTACTGGCGGCATGATCGCCGCGGCGATTACCGACATTGCCGGATCGTCCGACATCTTCGACCGCGGCTTCGTGACCTATTCGAACACAGCCAAGGTAGAGATGCTGGGCGTCAGCCCTGAGACCCTGGCCCGGACCGGGGCCGTCAGCGAAGCGACGGCCCGCGAAATGGCCGAGGGCGCACTGGGGCGGTCACAAGCCGGATACGCCGTGGCGGTCACCGGCATTGCCGGGCCGGGCGGGTCAGAGTTCAAGCCCGAGGGGCGGGTCTGCTTTGGCCTTGCCGCATCGGGCAGGCCTACCCAGACCGAGACGGTGGAATTCGGCGCCATCGGGCGTGACGCGGTGCGCAGGGCCACGACCGAGCACGCCCTTGCCCTGCTGCTTGCGGCCTTAGGGGCCGAATCCGCGCAATGACCGGTCGATTCAAGTTTGCCCCATAGCGGGCAACTCGCCCGCGCCAGCGCCCAAAATAAGGGCACATTGCGAACCGCCGTCAAAAGCAGCGCCCGACCGGCGCAATGCCACTTTTCTTTGCGACCGATCCACGGTTTCCGCGCCAGTACCAACAGGACGGAACCGGGAGGACTTGGAATGAACGGTGCGGATACCGCGTGGATTCTTGTGGCGACGGCACTCGTCCTGTTCATGACGCTGCCGGGACTTGCGCTGTTCTACGGTGGACTTGTCCGCGCCCGGAACGTGCTGTCGGTCTACATGCAGTGCTTTGCCGTCGCAGCGCTGATGAGCGTAGTCTGGCTGGCCGCCGGGTATTCGATTGCCTTCGGTCCGGGCGACGGATCCGGCGTCTGGGGCGGGCTGTCGCTGGCCTTCCTGAACGGAATTGACGCAGGCACGGTCAAGGGCACCCTACCCGAGGTGCTGTTCTTCGCGTTCCAGATGACCTTTGCAATCATCACCCCGGCCCTGATCCTTGGGGCTTTCGCGGAACGCATCGGGTTTGGGTTCGTTCTGTTGTTCTCTGCGCTTTGGCTTCTGGTCGTCTATGCGCCGGTCGCGCACTGGATCTGGGGCGGCGGGATGCTGGCAGACGGCGGCATCCTGGGCGCGACCGGTGCGCGCGACTTTGCGGGCGGGATTGTCGTGCACGAAACCGCCGGTCTTGCGGCTTTGGTCCTCGCGGTGATGGTGGGCCCGCGGCAGCGCCGCACGACACCGCCGCACAACCCCGGAATGGTTGCCATCGGCGCAGGCATGCTCTGGGTCGGCTGGTTCGGCTTCAACGGCGGATCGCAACTGGCCGCCGACGGCGGGG
>JBJOQI010000024.1:0-4390 GCA_046050045.1 Pseudomonadota bacterium
GTACTGACCCCGTGCCGGACAGGCCGGGGCGGCGGTGCCCGCCGACATAGTCGAGAAGCGTGGACTTCCCGATCCCGGACCGGCCCATGACCGTCAGGACCTCGCCATCGCCGACATGGGCCGAAAAGCCGCTGATAAGCGGCCGGTCTTCTCCGGCAAGGCTGATCGTGATCCGCTCTAGCCCGAGTGTCATGCAGGAAGCTCCGATCCCGGCCTGTCTTCCACCTGATCCGGTTTTCGCACCATCGCAAGGGCCAGAAGGAACACCGCAAGCGGAAGCAGCATCTGCAATACGCCATAGACCGCAGCGACGCGCCGGTCCGTTCCCGATGACAGCGCGACGGCCTCGGTCGTCAGGGTTTCGACCCGCCCCGCGCCGGCAAAGAGCGTGGGGACGTAAAGTGCGACCGAAACGGTAAACCCGATGGCAAGGGCCGTCGCGACCGGCGCGGCCAGGGCGGGCAGCCTGATGGTCGCGAACTGCCGGAACGGGCCTGCGCCCAGAGACGCCGCCGCGTGCAGATGCCGAACGTCGAACCGCCGCCAGGGATCGGACAGGGCAAGCATCACGTAGGGAAAGACAAAGACGCTATGCGCCCAGATCACCGGGCCGAAGCCCGGACGGAGCCCCGCCCAGAGCATCAGCGCATAGAGACCGGGCATCAGCACGATCTGCGGCAAGAGCAGGGGAAGGTAGATCAGCGCCTCGGCCCAGCGCGCGCGAGGTGTCGCGCCCCGGTATTCGGCCTCCAGCCAGCCAAGCGCCAGCACAAGCGACAGGCCCGAGGACAGGGCCGCAATCGCGGCAGTGGTCCAGACGGTATGGCCCCAGTCGCCGATCCCCTGACCCCAGGCTTGCAGCGACCACGTGTCGGGCAGGACGCCGGGAAAACTCCAGCGCCAGGACAGCGACCACAGGACAAGCACCACCGCCGAAAGCGCACCGAGAAGCCCGAGCATCAGGGAAAAGCCAAGAATCAGATCCTGCAACCGGCGAACCATCGGGCCGGTTTCGATACGGCGGCGGTACAGGAGCGACCTGAACGCGACGCCGACAAGCCGTTCGCCGCCCCACCAGCACAGGATCACCGCAAGGATCAGCAGAAAAAGCACCACCGCCGCCGCTGCGGCGGGCAGCATCTGCGTCAGGTCCGGCTGAAAGAACCAGCGTGTCAGCATCTGCGCAAGCGATCCGGGCGTCGAGGGTCCGAGCACAAGTGCCACATCCACCACCGACATCGAGAAGGACAGGACCACATAGACCGACAGCCGCACCAGCGGGTAGACCTGCGGAACCACCAGCCAGAGCCAGCTGTCGCGCCGGCTGTAGCCGAGAGACTCGCCGGTGTGGAGTGTCTGTTCGAGCGGGATCTGGGTCAGCGCGGCCAGCATCACGAAGAGCAGATAGGGCAGTTCCTTCAGCATCAGCCCCAGAACGAGTGTCAGCCCGAAGGGGTCATTGATGGTCACAAGATCGGGCGGGCGTTCCCAGCCCGTCAGCCAGGGGCTGATCGCGCCGGCCAGCCAGCCGGACGGTGCCAGGACCAGCGCAAGGCCGATGGCCATCGCGGCATGGGGCGCGGCCAGGAATGGCGCGAGAAACCCGCGCGCAAGCCGGGCATGGGCAACGGGAAGGACCACTATTGCCACCAGAAGCGACAGGGCCGTGGCCCCGAGACCGGTGCCCAGCGTCAGCCAGAGGCCGTCGGCAAAACCCGGCGATGCGACCACGGCGCGGAACTGATCGAGCCCGGGGTCCGCCTGTCCGATCGCGGGCAGAACGCCGAAGGACGCTGCAAGAACCTGCGCCATGCCGACGGTCACCGGAAACAGAAGCCCGCCCCCGACAACCGCCAGCACGATGCGGCGAAGCGTCCTGCCCTGGTCCGCGATCATTCCGCCACGCGGGCCTTCCAGTCTTCGGCAATCCGGGTCATCCAGCTGGGATGCGGTTCGGCCAGGGTCGGACCAAGCTCTGCCAGTGTCGGCAGGGCAGGCGCGGTCGGAAGCTCGGCAAACCGCGCCGCGGCCTCGGGCGAGAGCGTTGCGGGATCGAGCACGGAGAAGCTTCCAAGAACCGTGATGTCCTGCGCCCGCGCCTGCACCTCGGGGGCCAGAAGCTCGTTTGCGACGACCATAGCCCCGGCACGATTGGCAGCGTTGAAGGGAATGGCGACAAAGCTGACATTGCCGATCGACCCCACTTGGGGCGTGAAGGTGCGGACGGTGTCGGGCAGAAGCCCGGCCTCGATCGAGGCGGCCGCGCTGGCCGGGTCGAACGACATCGACATGTCGACAACGCCGTCATTCAGCATCTGCTCGAGCACCGAGGCGTTTTCCGGAAACTCCTTGCCCTCGCGCCAGAGGGCCGGGCGAAGCTTGCCATACCAGTCCCAGAGCGGCGCAACCGTGGCGGCATAGCTTTCGTCGGTGGCTGGCAGGGCCAGGGCCGAGGGATCCGCCACAAGCTCGGCCAGGGCCTGCTTCAGAAAGGTCGCGCCCATGAAGTTCTCGGCCGAGGGGTGCGTGAAGCGCCCCGGATTGGCCAGGGCCCAGTCCAGAAGCGCGGCCATCGACCGCGGCGGCTCGGCGACCCGGGCGCTGTCATGCTGGAAGACGAACTTCGCCAGCCGCCAGGGCGATTCGTACCCCTCGGTCGGAATGGTGAAATCGGTGACTGCCGCCGCCCCCGGCGACAGGTCGAGGCCCGCTGCATTCGGAAGCCCGGACAGGAACGGCCCGAAAAGCAGGCCCTGTTCCTTCATCGACTGGAAATTCGCGCCGTTGATCCAGATCAGGTCGACGCTGCCGCCCTTGGTCTGGCCGGCGGCCTTTTCAGCGATCACCCGCGACACGGCCTCGGCGGTGTCGGTCAGCTTGACCTGCATGATGCTGACGCCATAGGCCGCTTCGGTCCGTTCGCCGACCCATTCGATGAATGCATTCGTCCTTTCGTCGCCGCCCCAGGCATTCCAGAAGACGGTCTGGCCGCGTGCCTCGGCAAGCGTGTCCTCCCATGTCTGTGCAAACGCGCAGGGTGCCGCAAGCGCCGCAATGGCCGCAACGAACGAAAACAGTCTCAACGTCAGTCCTCCGTAGTGAATTCGGTCCAGCCGCGCCACCACCGCAAGACCGTCGTGACGGCGCAGAGCAGCGCAAAGCCATAGGCCAGCGCCGGAAACAACGCGGGCCAAAGGCAGAAGGCCAGAAACAGGGCAACGGTCTCGGCGCCCTCGGTCAGGCCGCCGAGATAGTAGATCCCCTTGGCGGGATAGTCGGCGGCGGTCAGGCCGCGACGTGCGGCAATCACCGCGAATGCCAGAAAGCTCGACCCGGTTCCGACGAATGCCGCGATCAGGACGGCTGCGGGAAGCGCATTTCCGGCCGGGTCGGCCAGGGCAAAGCCCAGGGGCACGATGGCGTAGAAGGCGAAATCAAAGGCGATGTCGGCGAAAGCACCGCGGTCGGTCGGTCTTGTCCGGCGCGCAAGCGCCCCGTCGAGGCCATCCAGAACGCGGTTGGCGATGATCAGGACGGCGGCAAGGCCGAAAAGCCCGGCAGCCAGCGCCGGAAGGCAGAGAAACCCGACCGCCAGCCCCGCAAGTGTCACCTGGTCCGCACGGACACCCCGCCGCGCGAGCATGGCCGCAACCGGATCCAGCGTCCGCGCCTGAAGCGGAAGGAGGAAACGGTCGATCATGCCTTTCCCCGCGCCCAGCCGTGGTAGCGCCGCAGCAGGTTCAGGACAGTCGGATTGACATGCGCCTTGCGCCATTCCCCCGCCGCGAACTTGTTGGCCTCGGCCAGCGTCGGATAGCTGTGCACGGTCGACAGGATCCGGTTCAGCCCCAGCCCGTGCCGCATGGCAAGCGCGAATTCGGCCAAGAGATCGCCCGCATGTTCGCCGACGATGGTTGCACCCAGAATCTTGTCGCGGCCGGGCACCGTCAGCACCTTGACCCAGCCCGTCGCGCTTCCCTCGGCAATCGCCCGGTCGAGGTCGTCGATGCCATAGCGCGTGACCTCGTAGGCGATGCCCCTGGCCCGGGCCTCGGCCTCGTTCAGGCCGACGCGCGCGACTTCGGGGTCGGTGAAGGTGGTTGAGGGCAGCACGCGGTAATCGACGCGGAAACGGCGGAACCGGCCGAACAGCGCATTCACGACCGCGAACCAGGCCTGATGCGCCCCGGCGTGGGTCAGCTGATAAGGCCCGGCCACATCCCCGGCGGCGTAGATGTTGGGGTAGATCGTTTCGAGATAATCGTTCGTCTCGACGACGCGCGTCGTCGGTATGCCAAGCTCTTCCAGCCCGAGTCCGGTCAGCCGGGCTGCACGGCCGACGGCCACGATGATCTCGTCAAAGCCGATCCTTTCGCGCCCCGTGGGGCCT
>JBJOQI010000025.1:0-5146 GCA_046050045.1 Pseudomonadota bacterium
CTGCGGAACGGACGCTGCGCCGGAACCATGGCGAGGGGCCGCAGGGCCCTTCGCACCTTCGGGACCCCCCCATCCGCCCCCGCCCGGCGTCAGCATTTCCATCACGGAACCTGATGGGGCCAGCGTCTCGTCGCAGCCTTTCAGCGCCCTGACCGTTCCGTCCGGCAGGATCAGGCGGTTCACGCCGACCGCGCCGTCGCCGCCACCCTCGGCCCCCCGTGCGCCGTGGGTCCGGTGCAGGGAAAGCAGGGTCACCGTCACCTCGTCAAGGAACCGTAGCCGCCTGCGCATGCCCTCGCCCCCGTGCCAGCGACCCGTCCCACCCGAACCCGACCGGATCGCCACTTCCTCGAGCCGGACCGGGAAGCGGCTTTCCAGCACCTCCGGATCGGTCATGCGGGTATTGGTCATGTGGCTCTGCACGGCATCGGCACCATTGAAGCCGGGGCCTGCGCCGGTTCCTCCCCCGATGGTTTCGTAGTTCTGGAACCTTTCGTTGCCCCAGATGAAGTTGTTCATCGTCCCCTGGCTTCCGGCAATCACGCCGAGCGCGCCGAACAGTGCCTCGGCTATCGACTGGCTGACCTCGGTGTTGCCAGAGATGACGGCAGCGGGCGGCAACGGGTTTATCATGCTGCCTTCCGGCGCGATAATGCGGATCGGCCGCAGGCAGCCCTCGTTCAGAGGGATCGGGGCGCCGACCAGCGTACGGAAGACGTAGAGCACGACGGCCTTGCAGACCGCGAGCGGCGCATTGAAGTTTCCCTTGTCCTGCGGGCTGGTGCCGGTGAAGTCGATCTCGGCAGAGCCGGCGTCCCGATCAATCCGCAGGGTGACGCGGATCGTCGCGCCGTTGTCGAGCCGGTAGTCGAAGGCCCCGTCCTGAAGCCGCCGGATCGCGCCCCTGACAATCGTCTCGGCGTTGGACTGCACATGCTCCATGTAGGCCAGCACGGTGGGCTGCCCGTGTTCGCCGATGGCGCGCAGCAGTTCGCGGCGGCCTGTCTCGTTTGCCGCAACCTGGGCCTGCAGATCGGCCAGGTTCTGTTCGACATTTCGGCAGGGATAACGCCCCGTGGTCAGAACCCGCCGCGCCTCGGCCTCTCGGAGCCGGCCGGCAGAGACGAGGAGGAAGTTCTCGATGACGACGCCTTCGTCCCCGATGCTCTGGCTGTCGGGCGGGGCGGAACCCGGCGTCCGGCCGCCGATGTCGGCATGGTGGCCGCGGGACCCCGTGAAGAACAGCAGCGACTTCCCTGCGGCGTCGAAGACCGGCGTGATGACGGTGACATCCGGAAGATGCGTGCCCCCCCGGAAGGGCGAGTTCAGCATGTAGACGTCACCCGGCCGCATCGTCGCGGCATTGTCGCGCAGCACGGCCCGGACGGAATCCGACATCGACCCGAGATGCACCGGCACATGCGGCGCATTGGCGACGAGGTTGCCCTTGGCGTCGAAGACCGCGCAGGAGAAATCGAGCCGTTCCTTGATGTTGACGCTCGCCGCCGTCTTCTCGAGCGTGACGCCCATCTGCTCGGCGACCGACATGAAGAGATTGCTCATCACTTCAAGCTGGATCGGGTCGGCCAGGTCCTGTGACCGGGCCGGAGCATCAGTCCGCGCCATCCGCTCCAGCACGAGGTTTCCGTAGAGATCCCTGCGCCCGGTCCACCCTTCTTCGATCAGGGTCGTGCTGGTCGTCTCGGTCAGGATCGTTGGGCCGGCGAGGCCGGCAGGGCCGCCAACAGCGGCGCGCGGCAGGACTGGCGCATTGACCCAGCGACCGGCTGCATAGAGCCTCTGCCGAGCCGCTGTTGCAGGCTCGTCGGAGGACGCAAAAGATACCTCAGGCAGGTCGCCCGCGTCTGCCGCTTCGGCTTGCAGCATGTCGAACCGGACCGGACGGCCTTCGGCGAGGTAGCCGAACTCGGCGGTGTGGGCGCGCTCGAACGCGGCCACCATTTCGGCGACCGGACCAAAGGGAACCTCGATCGACTGGTGAGCTCCCTCGTAGCGCAGGAAGGCGCGGCAGTCGGTCCGGATCTGCACCTCGGGCACACCCTGTTCGGCCACGCTGCCGCGTGCCACCCGTACAAGGTCTGCCAGGCGGCTATCGGCGGCCGGGACGTCGGTGACCGGCCGGTCAAACTGGCATTGGCGGATGTCCCTGACCCGCGAAATCCCGATGCCGAAGGCCGACAGCACGCCCGCGAAAGGATGGATCAGGACGCGTCTGATCCCGAGCGCATCGGCCACGGCGCAGGCGTGCTGCCCACCCGCCCCGCCGAAGGACACAAGCGTGTAGGTCGTGACATCCTTGCCCTTTTGCAGGCTGATCTTGCGGATTGCGTTGGCCATGTTGTCGACGGCCACCCGCAGAAAACCCTCGGCCACCTCTTCCGGCGTGATGGCGCGGCCTGTCTCGGCCGCGATCTGGCTGGCCAGACGGGCAAAGCCAGCCCTGACAACACCGGTGTCGAGCGGCTGGTTCCCTTCGGGACCGAAGACCGCGGGAAAGTGCTCGGGCACCAGCCGGCCGAGCATGATGTTGGCGTCGGTCACCGTCAGCGGGCCACCGCGGCGGTAGCCGGCCGGCCCGGGATTGGCCCCCGCACTTTCGGGACCGACCTGAAAGCGCCCGTCCCGGAATGACAGGACCGACCCCCCACCGGCGGCGACCGTGTGGATCGCCATCATCGGCGCGCGGATGCGAACGCCCGCAACCTCGGCATCGAAGGTGCGTTCGAAGTCTCCGGCCCAGTGGCTGACGTCGGTCGAGGTGCCCCCCATGTCAAAGCCGATCAGCCGGTCATATCCGGCCCTGCGACCAGCCTCGACCATCCCGACAATTCCGCCCGCTGGGCCGGACAGGATGGCATCCTTGCCCTGGAACCGCCCCGCTTCGGTCAGTCCGCCCGAGGATTGCATGAACAGGATCCGCCCCGAACCGCCCCTGCCGATGCCCAGGGCAGAGGAGAGATGCGAGACATGGCGGCGCAGGACCGGCGAGAGGTAGGCGTCCGCGACCGCCGTGTCGCTCCGGCCAAGCAGCTTGATCAGCGGTGAAGCCTGATGGCTGAGGCTGATCTGCCGAAAGCCGGCCTCGCGCGCGATCTCGCCTGCGCGGAGCTCCATTTCGGGGTTGAGGTAGCTGTGCAGGAAGGCAATCGCGACCGAGACAATGCCGCGCGAATGGGCGTCGGCCAGGGTCCCGCGCACGGCATCCTCGTCCAGCGCCTCGATCACGTTGCCCTTGGCGTCGAGCCGTCCCGAAACCTCGGCAATCTCTTCGGCCAGCAGTCCGGGGCGGCGGATTTCGAGGGCAAAAAGGTCAGGCCGGTTCTGGTAGCCGATCCGCGAAAGGTCGCGGAAACCCTTCGTGGTCAGCAGAAGGACGCGCGCCCCCTTGCGTTCAAGCAGGGCATTGGTGGCCACGGTCGTGCCCATCCTGATCGTGCCGATCCGGCCCGCCGGGACGGGCTCGCCCGGCTCGATCCCCAGCATGCGGCGGATGCCTTCGACGGCGGCATCCTCATAGGCCTCGGGGTTCTCGGACAAGAGCTTTGCGGTCTGGATGTTACCATCGGGCCGGCGGGCGATGATGTCGGTAAAGGTGCCGCCCCGGTCGATCCAGAAATCCCAGGGTGCCGTCATGTCGCCCCGTCCAGCGAGGCCAGAACCTCGGCCGCCGCGCCATCGGGGCTGCGCCCGGCTTCGACCTCATGCCCGAGCCGCGCGAGGGCCGCGGCGATCTTGGGGTCGGACAGGGCACGGACAAGCAGAGCCTGGCGCACCTCTCCTTCGAAGGCGGCTCGTGCCGCGGCCGCGCGGTGCGCCTGAAACGCGCCAGACTGTCGACGCGCCTCGGCAAGTGCGCGGATCGCTGTCCAGGCATTGTCCATGCCCTCGCCTGTCGTGGCCGAGGCGGGCATGGCACAGGGGTAGCCATCGGGATCATCCTTGCGACGGCGCAGAAGCCGAAGGGCCCCGGAATAGTCCGCCACCGTCCGCAAGGCCGCAGCGCGCAGGTCGCCGTCGCATTTGTTGACGACGATCAGGTCCGCCAGTTCCATGATCCCGCGCTTGACGCCCTGCAATTCGTCGCCGCCCGCTGGTGAAAGCAGCAGCACGAATATGTCGGCGATCTCGGATACCAGCGTCTCTGACTGCCCGACGCCGACCGTCTCAATCAGGATGATGTCAAACCCCGCTGCCTCGCAAAGCAGGGTCACCTCGCGGGTACGCCGCGCGATGCCGCCTAATTCGGCGCGACTGGGCGAAGGCCGGATATAGGCGTTCGGATCGCGGGACAGACGTTCCATCCGCGTCTTGTCGCCAAGGATTGACCCGCCCGTGCGCGCCGAAGACGGATCGACGGCCAGCACCGCGACGCGGTGGCCCGCGCCGGTCAGCATCAGCCCGAGCGCCTCGATGAATGTCGACTTGCCGACGCCCGGCGTACCGGTCAGGCCGATCCGCAACGCCGAAGCCGACGCCGTTGCAGAAGACAGGGATTCCGACAGGCGGATGGCCGTCGCCCGGTGGTCCGCCCGGTCGCTTTCGATCAGGGTGATGGCCCGGGCCAGCGCACGCCGGTCGCCTGCATGGATGGCTGCTGCCATCCGGCCCACCTCTTGCATGTCGACCACCTGTGACACCGCCTGTTCCGACTGCCCCGCGTGAAGCCCATGTGAAGGTTTCTTGATGATCGTCGCAAGCCGATTGACCCGCAGCGACCTTTCTTGCCTTTTCCTGCTTGCAGATGTCCAGAGCAGGATGACCACATGCTGCGATTTGCAGGACCTTTGGCGATGCTGTTGGCCATGCTGGTGCCTGCCCTCGGCCAGGCACAGGCGCTGACGGAATACGCAATCCAGATCGGCGGACTGAAGGTCGGGTCGATTGTCGTCACACAGACCCACAGCCCCAAGGGCTACAGGCGGGAAATCGAGATCACCACAAGCGGGCTGGTCGGGCTGATCAGGCCGGTGCGCTACGTGGCAATGTCAGAGGGTAGCGAGTCAGATGATGGCTACCCTGTTCCCTCACGTTACAGGGAATTCACGGACACTGGCCGCAGGATTTCCTCGTCCGAACTTTCCTTTCGCTCTGGCCTGCCTGTGATCGAGAGCCTTTCGACCGAGGG
>JBJOQI010000026.1:0-3547 GCA_046050045.1 Pseudomonadota bacterium
TCGACCGGCCCGGCCATCGCCGCCCCGGCGGCACAGCACAGCATTCCCGACAGGACCAGAGCCCTCATCCCGACCTCATTCCCCTTGCGGCCTGTTCCCGCGCCGGTTTCCCCGGTCTTGGTGCCGCGCAACTGCCCTTGTTCGGGGCCAGAGTATGCCCAAGCCCGTCCGCCGCTTCAACCGCCGCGGGACGCCGGGCCGCGAAACAATCGCGTGAGGCACCCGGCCCGGACCTTCAGCCCAGGACCTCGGCCGGATAGCCCTCGCCCTTCAGCGCCGCCAGCAGGTCCGCCGCTGCCGCCCGCGTCTCGACCTGCGCCGTATGGCCCGCCAGGTCCACCTCGACCGTCGCCCCGGCATCGACGCTGTGGATCGCCTTTTCCACCATCGCCTTGCAGTGGCCGCAGCTCATGTCCGGTATCGACAGCTTCATCGCCAGCCCCCTTTGTGCCTTCCCCCTAGATCGGCCCGCTTGCCCGCACCGTCAAGCCCCGATCCCCCTTTCCGGCACCGCGCCCACAGGCTATATGCCGCCCCCATGACCGAGCTTTCGCAGATCCGCAATTTCTCCATCGTGGCGCATATCGACCACGGCAAATCCACCCTGGCCGACCGGCTCATCCAGATGACCGGGACGGTGGCCGCGCGCGACATGAAGGCGCAGATGCTCGACAGCATGGATATCGAGCGCGAACGCGGCATCACCATCAAGGCCAACACCGTCCGCATCGAATACCCCGCCAGGGACGGCAAGACCTATATCCTGAACCTGATCGACACACCCGGCCACGTCGACTTCGGCTACGAAGTGTCGCGGTCCATGCGCGCCGTCGAAGGCTCGCTCCTCGTCGTCGACGCGACGCAAGGGGTCGAGGCGCAGACGCTCGCCAACGTCTACCAGGCGATCGACGCCAACCACGAGATCGTGCCCGTCCTGAACAAGATCGACCTGCCCGCCGCGGATGTCGAGGCCGTCAAGGCCGAGATCGAGGACGTGATCGGCATCGACGCGCAGGACGCGATCCCGATCTCCGCCAAGACCGGCATGGGCATCCCCGACGTGCTCGAAGCCATCGTGACCCGCCTGCCCGCGCCCAGGGGCGACCGCAACGCGCCGCTCAAGGCGATGCTCGTCGATAGCTGGTATGACGCCTACCTCGGCGTCGTCGTCATGATCCGCATCATCGACGGCACTGTCCGCAAGGGCGACCGCATCCGCATGATGCAGACCGACGCCGTCTACGGCATCGACAAGCTTGCCGTGCTGAAGCCCGAGATGCGCGACATCGCCGAGCTCGGCCCGGGCGAGATCGGGGTCTTCACCGCCTCGATCAAGCAGGTCCGCGACACCCGCGTCGGCGACACCATCACCACCGAACGCGGCGGCTGCGAGACGCCGCTGCCGGGCTTCAAGCCCTCGGTCCCGGTCGTGTTCTGCGGCCTCTTCCCGGTCGACGCCGCCGACTTCGAACCCCTGCGCGACGCCATCGAGAAGCTGTCGCTGAACGACGCGAGCTTTTCCTGCGAGATGGAGACCTCGGCCGCGCTCGGCTTCGGCTTCCGCATGGGCTTCCTCGGGCTTCTGCACCTCGAGGTCGTGCGCGACCGGCTGGAGCGGGAATACGACCTCGACCTGATCACCACCGCGCCCTCGGTCGTGTTCCGGCTGCACATGCGCGACGGCGAGGTGCGCGAGCTGCACAACCCCGCCGACATGCCCGATCTGACCTACGTCGACCATATCGAGGAGCCGCGCATCAAGGCCACGATCCTGGTGCCCGACGAATACCTGGGCGACGTGCTGAAGCTCTGCCAGGACCGCCGCGGCATCCAGCTGGACCTGACCTATGCCGGCAGCCGCGCCATGGTCGTCTACGACCTGCCGCTGGCCGAGGTGGTGTTCGACTTCTACGACCGGCTGAAATCGGTCACCAAGGGCTACGCCAGCTTCGACTACCAGATCAGCGAATACCGCGAGGATCACCTGGTGAAGATGTCGATCCTGGTGAACGACGAACCCGTCGATGCCCTCTCGATCATGGTCCACCGCGACCGCGCCGAGGCGCGGGGCCGCGCGATGGTGGAAAAGCTCAAGGAACTGATCCCCCGCCACATGTTCAAGATCCCGATCCAGGCGGCAATCGGCGGCCGGGTCATCGCGCGCGAGACCCTGTCCGCCATGCGCAAGGACGTGACCGCCAAGTGCTACGGCGGCGACATCACGCGAAAGAAGAAGCTCTTGGAGAAGCAGAAGGCCGGCAAGAAGAAGATGCGCCAGTTCGGGAAGGTGGAGATCCCGCAGGAGGCGTTCATCAGCGCGCTCAAGATTGATGGGTGAAGAAAAGACTTGCTTGTTCGTGTGATTCGGATGATCCTTTTCTATTTAAGAATGATTGTATTTAGAGGTCGGAAATGTTGAAGATTGTATCGGCTTGCGTTGCTATTACCTTGACTGCTTTGCCGACCTATTCGGCGACACTTTCTGTTCAAGGAATAGTGGGACTATCCGGAATAGACGCCCAAACGGGCCTCGCCTCAGGTGGTACCGACAATCAATCAATTGGTACCAATAATGCATCTTCTGGGGCAAGCGGAGCAGTTACCGCGAACGTAACAGGCTCGTACGGGAACGGAACCGCATATGCCAGCGCAAACCTGTCGACCGGTCAGATTAAGGCAAGCGTCGGTGGATCGGCCGGAACGTACTATACCAACATTCTGACGGCGCCCGTTATCGGGCAGGAGCTTTCGGTAGTTGCATCCAGCGTAATGAGCGATACGTTCACCGTTTCCGGAACCGGAACGGTGCGTTTTGACCTTGCATACGATGGATTCTGGGATCTGTCCCCGCAACCGTATTTATCTTGCTGCGACTCCTTTGGAAACCCGGTCGCTGGGACGTTTTCCCCAATGTGGTTTGCCTTTGGCAGCCTGACGCTTGGATCCAACGGAGTGGTAGCAGGTGACCAGTTTGCGTTCAGCCACTCGACTGATCCTTTGACTGGTGCCGCCAGTGGCGTACTCTCAATTTCTGCGACCCTGATCGATGGTTTTACTTACGGAATAAGCGCGGCGCTCGACGTGCTCATGAATTATGCGTCCGGCACCGTCGACTTTGCGAACACCGCGACACTTTCTTACTTTGCTAGCCCTGGCGTGACGCTGACATTTAGTGATCCATTGTTCTTGTCTGTTGATCCGAATGCTCCTGCACCGGTTCCGTTGCCAGCAGGCGTCTTTTTGCTTGGTGCCGGGTTGATTGCCTTGGGCGCATTGCGAAGAAGAAAGCAAGCGTAGCAAGCGTAGGGTGCGTGCTCGCACGCACCGCTTCCTTCGACGCTGCGCAAAACGGTGCGTGCAGCACCCGTAGGGTGGGTGCCAACCCACCACTCCGCCGCGCCCGGTTCGCTCCCGAATGGTGGGTTTCACCCACCCTACATCCCCGTCCCGACACCCGTAGGTTGGGTGCCAACCCACCATGCCACCCGCGCCCGGTTGGCTCCCGAATGGTGGGTTTCACCCACCCTACATCCCCGTCCCGACACCC
>JBJOQI010000027.1:0-10502 GCA_046050045.1 Pseudomonadota bacterium
GCGCATTGGGTCGACCCCTCCGATCCGCTGCCGCAGGATTTCAGCTTCCAGCTGTTCCCCGACGACCTCGACCGGCTGGCACCCTATATCGAGGACGCGATGGCCCGCGTGCCGCTGCTGCAAAAGGCGGGTCTGCAAAAGGTCATCAACGGCCCGATCCCCTATGCGCCCGATGGCAACCCGCTGATCGGCCCGATGCCCGGCGTCCCGAACGCGTTCGAGGCCTGCGTCTTCACCTTCGGCATCGCGCAGGCCGGCGGCGCGGGCAAGGTTCTGGCCGAATGGGTGACGCAAGGCGGCACCGAATGGGACATGTGGTCCTGCGACCCGCGCCGCTATACAGCCTACACCGACCCCGCCTACTGCGTCGACAAGGGGATGGAGGTCTACGGCCACGAATACGGCATCCACTTCCCGATGGCCCGCTGGCCCGCCGCACCCGACCGCCGCCTGTCGCCCGTCCACGAACGGGTCAAGGCGCTGGGCGGCCAGTTCGCCCCCTACAACGGCTGGGAGCGGGCCGAGTGGTTCGCCGAACCCGGCGATGACACCGGCTTTGACGCGGCCCAGACCTTTTCCCGCCACGGCCCGTGGGAGGCACGCATCGCCGCCGAATGCGCCGCCGTCCGCGACGGCGTCGGCGTGCTCGACCTGCCCGGTTTCTCGCGCTTCCGCCTCAAGGGGCCTGGCGCGGCAGCCTGGCTGGCCTCGCTCTGCACCGGGGGGCTGCCGCGGGTGGGGCGGATGGGCCTTGTCTACTTCGCCGACCCGCGCGGCCGGATCCTGACCGAGATGTCAGCCATGCGGATCGAGGAGGATTTCTTCTTCCTCATCACCGCCGCCGTTGCCCAGTGGCACGACGGCGAATGGCTGCGGGCGCACCTGCCCGAGGGCGCGGCCTTCACGCTCGACGACGTGTCCGACCAGTTCTCCTGCCAGATCGTGACGGGGCCGAAGTCGCGCGACCTCTTCGCGGGCCTGACCGATGCCGACCTGACCCTGCCCTGGCTCTCGCACCAGTCAGCGCAGATCAACGGCACCTGGGTCCAGCTTGTCCGCGTCTCCTTCGCGGGCGAACTGGGCTGGGAGGTGCATTACAGGGTGGCAGACACCCCTGCGATCTATGATGCGATCCTTGCGGCGGGGGCCAGACCCTTCGGCATGCGCGCGCTGAACAGCCTGCGCATCGAAAAGGCCTACCGCGCCTGGAAGGGCGACCTGTCCACCGACTACACGATCCTGCAGGGCGGGCTCGAGCGTTTCGTGAAGTGGGACAAGGACTTCATCGGCAAGGCGGCGATGCTGGCCGAAAAGCAGCAGGGCGTGACCAGGCACTTCACCGTCCTCAAGGTCGAGGAAGGCGAGCAGGACCCGCCCTACATGGCCAATATCCTCTCCGGCGACCGCATCGTGGGCGAGGTGACGTCTGCCGCCTTCGGCTATCGCGTGGGCCATACCGTCGCGCTGGCCATGATCCGCGACGGGCACCAAAAGCCCGGAACGCAACTGCAGATCGACGTCTATGGCACCCGCCGCGCGGCGACGGTATTGGGCGATGGTCCGGTCTGGGACGCCGCCAATGAAAGGATCAAGGCATGAGCGAGGTGACGCTTCTCGATGGGGGCATGGGGCAGGAACTGATCGCGCGCTCGGGCGATGCGCCGACGCCGCTCTGGGCCACGCAGGTGATGATCGACCATCCGGGCCTCGTCCGGGCCGTCCATGCCGACTACTTCAAGGCCGGCGCGACTGTCGCCACCACCAACACCTATGCGATCCACCACGACCGGCTGGTCAAGTTCGGGCTGGACGGGCGGTTTGCCGACCTGCACGCCCAGGCCCTGGCCGAGGCCGCCGAGGCGCGGGCCGCCCATGGCTCGGGCCGCATCGCCGGTTCGCTCGGGCCGCTGGTCGCCAGCTACCGCCCCGACGCCCACCCCCCGCATGACGAGGCGGTGGCGAAATACGCCGAAATCGCGCGGCTGAATGCCCCCGGCGTCGATTTCTTCGTGGCCGAAACCGTGGCCTCGCTCGCCCATGCCCGGGCGGTGCTGGAAGGTGCGAAGGCGGGTGGCAAGCCGGTCTGGCTGTCGGTGACCGTCGATGACGAGGACGGCACCAGGCTGCGCTCGGGCGAGACGGTGGCCGATCTCGGGCCCATCGTCAGGGCGGGCGGCGCGGCGGCGGTGCTGGCCAACTGCTCGGCTCCCGAGGCAATGGCGGCGGCAATCAACGTGTTTTCGACCTTCGGGGTGCCTTACGGGGCCTATGCCAACGGCTTCCAGTCGATCACCAAGGAATTCCTCAAGGAAAACCCCACCGTCGACGTCCTGTCGGCCCGCCCCGAGATGACGCCCGCACTTTATGCGGACTTCGCGCTTCTCTGGGTGGCGATGGGCGCAACGATCATCGGCGGCTGCTGCGAAACCACCCCCGCCCACATCGCCGAGATCGCCCGCCGGCTGAAGGCCGAGGGCCATCGGGTCGTGTAGGATGGGTGCTCGCATCCATCTTCCGCGCATCGCAATGGATGGGTGAAATCACCCATCCTACGGGGGGCGCTGATCAAGCGACCCGAAGGGCATCGCAAAGGGCGACGCATGACGGCCGATCACCTGAGGTTCGCAGGCCAACCCGACCCGGCGCAGCGGGATGCGCTTCTGGGCATCGTCCGGGCCAGTCCCGTCCTGATGCGGACCCTGCGTCTCGCCCGCGATCTGGACCTGCCCGACTGGTGGCTCGTCTCGGGCGCGATCTACAACGAGGTCTGGAACAGCCTGACCGGCCGCCCCTCGATGTTCGGCGTCAAGGACATCGACCTCTTCTACTTCGACCCCGACCAGAGCTATGAGGCCGAGGACCGCCACATCCGCCGCGCGGCGACCGTCTTTCCCCCCGACCCGCCGGTCGAACTGCGCAATCAGGCCCGCGTGCACCTGTGGTATCCGGCGCATTTCGGCCAGCCCTATCCGCCGCTCGCTTCGTCCCGCGACGGCATCGACCGCTTTGCCTGCCGCACCCATTGCGTGGGCATCAGGATGGGGACGGACGACAGCCTGACGCTCTACGCCCCCTACGGCCTCGACGACATCTTCGCCTTCCGGATCACCCCCAACCCGGTCCTGGACAACCGCGCGACGCACGAGGCCAAGGCAAAACGGCAACTGGTCCACTGGCCGGAACTGACCGTGGTGCCCTGGCCCGAAGCCTGAGCGACCGCACCCATCCGGCGAACACAGGCGTTGGATGGGTGATTTCACCCATCTGATCGCCATGATGGGTGCGAGCACCCATCCTACGGGTCGTCCCACCCTCCCCAAACCTTTCCACTTCCCTAATCCGCCCCCGCAACCCCTTGAAATCCCTCACCCCGGCCGGGCGTCCCGACTCGGGACACCCGCCGCCCCTACCGCCGCGCCCGTTCCGGTGCTATCCCGCCCCTTATGTCCGACCCCGCGTCCGAAGACGCCCCCGACCCCTTCGTCTATGCCCCGCCGGGCGACCCGGTGCGGGTGATCCATCACGACCACGAGGTCGTGGTGGTCGACAAGCCCGCGGGCCTTCTCTCCGTCCCCGGCAAGGGCGAGCACCTCTCGGACTGCATGATCGCCCGGGTCCGGAAGATCTTTCCCGACGCGCTTCTGGTCCACCGGCTCGACCTCGACACCTCGGGCGTCATGGTCTTTGCCCTGACCCGCCACGCCCAGCGGTTCCTGTCGATGGAGTTCGAGAAACGCCAGACCAGGAAGGTCTACCTCGCCCGGCTCTGGGGGCATCTCGACCCGAAAGAGGGGCGGGTGGACCTGCCGCTCATCGTCGACTGGCCGAACCGCCCCCGCCAGCATGTCGACCCGGTGAACGGCAAGCCCGCCCAGACCGACTGGCGCGTGGTGCGCCATGACCCGGACGGCACCACCCGGGTGCGGCTCTACCCGCTGACCGGGCGCAGCCACCAGCTTCGGGTCCATATGCTGTCGCTCGGTCACCCGATCCTCGGCGACCCGCTTTATTCCAGCGGCCCGGCCCGCGCCTTCCCGCGCCTGATGCTGCATGCCGAGAGTCTCAAGTTCCGCCACCCCGAAGCCGGCAAGGGCATGAGCTTCTCGGCCCCCTGTCCCTTCTGATGCGGGTGTCCCGGCACACCCGCCCGGACGGCACCCGCTCGCGGGCCAGTTACTCGGACTGCGGGGCCTACCGCTACCGCCTGACCCGGACCTGGGGGCAGGGCGGGACGCTGACCGTCCTGATGCTGAACCCCTCGACCGCGACCGAGGCGGCGAACGACCCGACCATCGCCCGGATCGAGGCGCGGGCCCGGGCGGCGGGATTTGCGGGTTTCACGGTCCTGAACCTGTTCGCCCTGCGCGCCACCCGGCCCGACGACCTGTTCCGCGCCGCAGACCCGGTGGGGCCGCTCAACGACCGCCTGATCGCGGCGCTGGCCCGTCCGGGCCGCGCGGTTCTGCTGGCCTGGGGCGGCGACCGGCGCGCCGCGGCGCGGGCCCTTGCGGTCTGGACCCGCCTCGGCCGCGCGGGGTGCCGCTGCGACTGCCTCGGCCAGACCCGGACCGGCGCGCCGCGCCATCCGCTCTACCTGCCTGCGGCCACCGCGATCCGCGCCTTTCGCCCGCCAGATACCGCCGATTTGCTGCAAATCCAAAGCTCAACCATGCCCTAACCCCTCTGCCGCACCTTGGCCCGGCGTCTTGCGGGGGGTGGTGCCATGCTGGGCATGATGTTCGGAATACTCGGGCTCGCCCTCGTCGGCAGCCTTGTCGATTTCTCCTCGGAACCGCCCGGCGAGCCGGAGGACGAGGATGAGGGTCAGGGCGACGACCGCCCCGATGACGCGCCCCGCGGGATCGAGGGCACGCCGCTGGCCGACATTCTCTGGGGTGACGACGACGGCGACACGATCGCGGGGCAGGGCGGCGACGACCAGCTCGCCGGCTATGACGGGGCCGACCTGATCGACGGCGGCGACGGGGCCGACCGGCTGTTCGGCGGCTGGGGCAGCGACCGACTGCTGGGTCAGGCCGGCGACGACCTGCTCGACGGCGCAGAGGGCGACGACCTTCTGCGCGGGGCCGGGGACGACGATACCCTGTCGGGCGGCGACGGCGATGACCGGCTTGACGGCGGCGAGGGTGACGATTCCCTCACCGGCGGCCTTGGCGACGACAGCCTGGCGGGCGGCGACGGCAACGATGCCCTTCACGGTCGCGAAGGCGACGACCGACTGAACGGCGGAACCGGGCAGGACACCCTGTCGGGCGGCGATGGCGACGACCTGCTCTTCGGCGGCAGGGATGACCTGCGCGACTATCTGAATGCGGGCGATGGCGACGACACCCTGCGTGCCGGGGCCGACGACATCGCGACAGGCGGCGCCGGGCAGGATCAGTTCCATGCCGCCCTGCAGGATGGCGCGCCGCAGGACCAACCGGCGCCGCTTCTGTCGGACTTCACCCCGGGCGAGGACCGGCTGGTGATCGACTACGACCCTGCCCTTGGACCGCCGCCGGACATCACCATCGAGCCGTCCCCCGATCCCGCGCTGGTCGAGGTCCGGGCCGACGGCGAAACCGTCGCGCTGGTGCCTGCCTCGGCCGGCATTACCCTTTCGGACATCGGCCTGAACCCCGATCCGGGGCCCAAGGGCGGCTAGCGCCAAGACCCTTTCCTTTTGCAGGGAATCCCCCTATACGCGCGCATCCGCCCTGACCGGCGGCCAAGGGCCCTGCTGGACGACATCCCGGCTTGCGCCGTCACACCAAACCGCAAGGAGAGACCCGATGTCGATCACCGTCGAAGAAAAGACCCGCCTGATGAAGGAATACGCGACCAAGCCCGGCGACACCGGTTCGCCCGAGGTCCAGGTTGCGATCCTGTCGTCGCGCATCGCCACGCTGACCGACCACTTCAAGACCCACGCGAAGGACAACCACTCGCGTCGTGGCCTGCTGATGATGGTCGCCCAGCGCCGCAAGCTGCTGGACTACCTCAAGGCCAAGGACGAAGGTCGCTACGCCAAGCTGATCGAACGTCTGGGCCTGCGCCGCTAAGGCACAACGCCTGAAGACGAGGGAAACGCCCGAGCCGGAAGGCGCGGGCGTTTTGCTTTTCGGCCGGACCTAGAGCCCGGTCATCTTCAACACCGCCTCGGGCAGGCGCAGCCCCTCGGTCGGAATCGCGGCACTGGCGGCATCAAGCGCGGCCACCGTTTCGGGCGTCAGGTCCAGACGGGCCGCGCCGAGGTTTTCGGCCAGGCGGTCCTGCCGCTTGGTGCCCGGGATCGGGACGATCCAGGGGGCCTTGGCCAGCAGCCAGGCCAGCGCCACCTGCGCCGGGGTCGCGCCAAGGGTTTCGGCAAAGCCGCGGATCATCTCGACCAGCGCCAGGTTGGCCGCGCGCGCCTCGGCGGCAAAGCGCGGGACATGGGCGCGGAAGTCGGTCGCCGGAAAGGCGGTCGCAAGGTCAATCTTGCCGGTCAGGAACCCCGCGCCAAGCGGGCTGAAGGGCACGAAGCCGATGCCAAGCTCGGCCAGCGCGGGCAGCAGTTCCGCCTCCGGCTCCCGCCACCAGAGCGAATACTCACTTTGCACCGCCGCGACGGGCTGGACGGCATGGGCGCGTCGGATGGTGGCGACCGAGGCCTCGGACAGGCCGAAGTGGCCGACCTTGCCTTCGGCGATAAGGTCGCGGACGGCTCCCGCCACCTCTTCGATCGGCACCGCCGGGTCGACCCGGTGCTGGTAGAACAGGTCGATCCGGCCAGAGCCAAGCCGCTTCAGCGCCGCGTCGCAGACCGCGCGGATATGCTCGGGGCGGCTGTTCGTGCCGGGGCGCCGCGCGCCGGTCTCAAGGTCGATGTCGAAGCCGAACTTGGTCGCGATGCTGACGCGGTCGCGGACCGGCGCAAGCGCGCGGCCGACCAGCGTTTCGTTGGTAAACGGCCCGTAGGCCTCGGCCGTGTCGAAGTGCGTCACGCCAAGGTCGTGCGCCG
This sequence comes from Pseudomonadota bacterium, assembly GCA_046050045.1. Classification (GTDB taxonomy): domain Bacteria; phylum Pseudomonadota; class Alphaproteobacteria; order Rhodobacterales; family Rhodobacteraceae; genus JAOADN01. The sequence continues at coordinate 7,007 of JBJOQI010000027.1, forward strand.
CGCGGATGACGGCGATGGCCTCGGCCTCGGGCAGCGGCTCGCCATAGACCGAGGTCAGGCCCATGCAGCCAAAGCCGATGGCCGAAACGCTCAGCCCGCCCTGTCCCAGTGTCCGTACGTCCATCATCCGGTTCCCTTCCGTGTCGATGCCCCGTTGCCCCGACTATGGGGACGCGGGATTGGGAAGATAACCCGGCCCAATCTTCATGGCTTTGTGAGTGGAATTCAGCAGTGACCCAGCCCGGACTGCGGTTTGGCCACCCGTCCGCGCGTTCAGCGGCTCAATCCCGGACCGGCGGTCCCGCGCAGCATCCGGCGCAGGGTTCCGTCGCGGCGGGTCAGGGCAGCCGCCACATGCAGGACGACCAGCCCGGCAAGCAGCTTCGTCAGTGCGCCATGCAGGGCAAAGCCCGCACTCTCCCAGCCTTCCGACACCGGGGCGACAGGTGGCAGCACCCAGCGCCCGAAGATGATGCTGTCGAGCCCGGTCGCCGACGAGGCGACCCAACCGCTGACCGGCACGAGCACGACAAGAAGGTAGAGCATCCGGTGTACCGCCCGCGCGGCCCCGGCCTTCCACCCGCGCGCCGCGCCAAGCGGCATCGGCGGGACCGAGACCAGGTGCCAGCCGATCCGCAGGACAGCGAGCGCAAGGATGGACATCCCTAGCGACTTGTGCAGGGCGAACAGCCAGAGGTTCGACAGCCCGACCTCCATCCTGGCGATATAGGTTCCAAGGCCCAGTGCCAGCAGGATCGCCAGTGCCATCGTCCAGTGCAAAAGCCTCGTGACCAGGCCAAAGCGGTCAGGTCCGTTCCACAGCCCCGTCATGTCAGTCTGCCCTGTCGATCCTGACAAGGATCTTCATGCTGATCTGGTCGCTGACCATGTCGCTCCAGCCGGTCGCGCCAAAATCGCTGCGCGCCACCGTCCCGGTCAGCAGCACCGACAGATGGTCGAGATCGCCCGGCGCGGTGCCCTTCTGGCGATAGAGTTCGGCCTTCAATATCTCGGGATGCGTCACGCCGCGGATCGTCATCAGCCCTTCGACCTCGGCAGTCGTCCCCTTGAACCGCATCGCGCTGCTCTGGAACGAGATCTCGGGATATTCCCGCACATCCAGAACCTTGGGTCCGCGCAGGGCCTGGGTGGCAAAGGGAAAGCTGGCCTCGGCCGCTGCCGCGTCGAGCACGGCCGACACCTTCGACCCCGAGGGGTTCTCGAAATCAAGGGTCACGTCGGCCGCCGTCACGGGAAAGGAACCGGTGATCCGGTCCGGCCCGAAGGCCACCTCGAACTGCACGGAAGACTGGGCCGCGTCGAGCAGATAGGCCTGCGGACGCGCCTCGGCGGTCAGTGGTGTGGCCAGTACCAGGCAAAGGGCAAGGCGGCTGAACATGGCTGATCGTCCGCCCGCCGCGCCGTTCTGGCAAGACACGTTGCCGTCATCGGCCTGCTACCCGGTCTGCGCCCCGCACCCGTGGCCCGGCAATCCGGCTGCCGGGGCCGTTGCAGACGAACGGGAGCGTGGATCGCCCCCGCTCTGTCGGCACCTTCCATCAGTTGTTGGCGGTCAGCGGGTCGATGATCTGCGGGACCTCGGTAATCAGGCCGACCGGTATTCCGCTCAGTTCCGAGTGCTTCCGGATCAGATCCTCGCTTTCCGCAAGATACACGCAGAACGTCTTGTTGGCGGACACATAGGACTGCTGCCACTGGATCGCGGGGCCGATGCTGGCCAGGGCAGAGTTCGACGCCCGCGCGGCACCGCAGAGCTCGGTCAGCGAGAATTGCCCGATTCCGGGGATTTCCCGTTCGATCATGAAGCGTTTCAGCATGGCGTTTCCTTTCGGGGATGCAGTCTGTGGCAGGACTGTGCGCCCGATCGGCGAAAACCCAAACTGCGATTTTCTTGAGCGATCGAATGAAAATCTTTAGCATCCATCGGGGCGTTCCGACGCTCTTCCCATTCGGGAAGGATTGGCCATGTCCACCTACCGGGTCACGCATCTGCGGTCCCTACAGGCACTCGAAATGGCGATCCGCGAAGGGTCGCTGAAATCCGCGGCACAGCGGCTGGGGATCACCCAGGCGGCGCTGGGCCAGCGGATCCGGATGCTTGAAACCTATCTTGGAACCGACCTGATCCTTCGTGGTCGCTCTGGCATCCAGCCGACGGCCGAACTTTCCCGCGCGCTCGAACATCTGCAGGCCGGATTCAGTGCGCTGGAACGGGCCACCGAGGTTCTGGACTTCCAGCGCGGCGTCGAAATCCATATCGTGGCCGATCCCGACTGGGCGGATTTCTGGCTTTTGCCCCGCCTTCCCGCGTTCCGCGCCGTGTTTCCCCGCGTTCTCTTCTGCGTCAACGGCACGGGTGACGTTCCCCTGCGTCTCGGCGCGCCGGACCTGCGGGTCACCTTGTCGGGCGGCAGTGGCGAGGCGCTCTTTCATGAACGATTTGCGCCGGTCTGCGGCCCCGACAACCTTCGCCGCGTCATCGGCCCCGACGGCAGGCTGACGATGGAGGGCATGCCGCTGTTGCATCTCGCCGCGCAGATCGATCCCGGCGGCCCGCCCGGGTGGGTCAGCTGGCTGGAGGCATTCGGCCAGAACCGCCCGGGTCCGGACCGCGGAATTCGGTACCGCCGCCTGCAGGATGCCTGCGAGGCGGCACGGCGAGAGGTCGGGTTTCTGGTCTGCGGCCTTTCGCTGGTGCTTGGTGATCTGGACAACGGGTCCCTGGTCATCCCCTTTCCTGCCGAAAGCAGCATCGTCTCCGACCACCCCTACCGGGCGGTCATCCGCGCCGGTGCCGACCAGCGACCGCAATTCCAGCGTTTCATGGACTGGCTGCGGGATGAGGCCCGAAAGACCGATGATGCACTGCTGACGATCACGGCCGGACAGGGCAGGAACCGGTCAGGTCGGCGCCCGCGGCATTGACAGGCAGCGCCGGGACCGGAACGCTGGACGTCAATCCACTGAGCCGGGACCTGCGATGATTACCGACATCGAAGACTTCTTCGCCATGGGCTGCGGCCGCTGCGACCGCTTTGCCACGCCGGACTGTTCGGCCCGCCTCTGGGCCGCTGGCCTGGCCGGGCTGCGCCGCATCTGCCTGGGCGCGGGCCTGACGGAAACGGTGAAATGGGGCCACCCCTGCTACATGCACGCGGGCCGCAACATCGCCCTGATCGGAGCGCTGCGCGGCGATTTCCGGCTGAACTTCTTCCATGCCGCCCTGATGACCGATCCCGAGGGGGTTCTGGAACGGCAGGGCCCCAACACGCGGCATCCCGACTCCATCGTGTTCCGGGATGTGGGCAGGGTGCCGGCGCTGGAGCCGACCATCGCGGCCTACCTCGCCGAGGCGATGGGATATGCCGCAGCCGGCCGACTGCCGCCAAAGGACCCCGGCGACATCGACCTGCCCGAGGAACTGGTCGCGGCGCTCGACGCCGACCCGGACATGGCCGAGGCGTTCCATGCGCTG
>JBJOQI010000028.1:0-4128 GCA_046050045.1 Pseudomonadota bacterium
TCGGGGCGGTTGACCTCGGCCAGGGCGATGCGCTGCCCCTCGAGCACGGGCAGAAGCCCGCGGCGCACGGTCTCGACTTCGGGCAGTTCGGGCATTTCGGGCCTCCGGCACATGCGGTCGCATTGTCAGCCCCGCGCGGGTCACTATAGAAGGGGTGAGTTTCAGGGATCGGCAAGGCCAGATGACAGCGGAAAACGGCAAGACCACGCATTTCGGGTTCCGCGAGGTGGCCGAGGCCGAAAAGGCGGGGATGGTGCACGGGGTCTTTTCCTCGGTCGCCTCGCGCTATGACATCATGAACGACCTGATGTCCGGGGGTGTGCACCGTCTCTGGAAGGACGCGATGATGGACTGGCTCGCGCCGCGTCCGGGGCAAAGGCTCCTGGATGTGGCGGGGGGCACGGGCGACGTGGCCTTCCGCTTCCTCAGGCGCGCGCCGGGGGCTGTGGCCACCGTGCTCGACATGACCGCCGCGATGCTCGACGAGGGGCGCAAGCGGGCCGAGGCCGACAGCATGGCCGACCGGCTGACCTGGGTGGTGGGCGACGCAATGGCGCTGCCCTTCCCCGACAACAGCTTCGACGTCTACACGATCAGCTTCGGCATCCGGAACGTGACGCGCATTCCCGACGCGCTGGCCGAGGCCTTCCGGGTGCTGCGCCCCGGCGGGCGGCTCATGGTGCTGGAGTTCAGCCGGATTCCGAACGACATGCTGCAATGGGTCTATGACCGCTATTCCTTCAACGTCATCCCGGCGATGGGCAAGGCGGTGACGGGCGACCGCGACAGCTATCAGTACCTGGTCGAATCGATCCGCAAGTTCCCCGATCAGGACAGCTTCGCGGGCCTGATCCGGCAGGCGGGGTTCAGCCAGGTTAAGTATCGCAACCTGACGATGGGCGTCGCCGCCCTGCATTCGGGCTGGAAGATCTAGGTGCGCGGCCCCCACAACATCTGGCGGCTGGTCCGCACCGGCGCGACCTTCGAGCGGACGGGCGCGATGAAGGTTGCGCTCGAGGCGATGGAGGCACCGCGCGGCCTGCGCGTGGCGGCGCGGGTTCTGGGCTGGCCGTTCAAGTGGCTGGGCTACCGGGGCGATCCGGCGCTGCCGCCGGTCACGCGGGCGCTGACGGCGCTCGGGCCCGCCTACATCAAGTTCGGCCAGACGCTCTCGACCCGGCCCGATGTGGTGGGGGACGAGCTCGCGCTGCAACTGCGGGTCCTGCAGGACAAGCTGCCGCCCTTCCCGACCGATGTGGCCAGGGCGACCGTCGCGCAAGAGCTTGGGCAGACTGTGGATTCCGCCTTTTCGGAATTTTCGGATGCCGTTGCCGCGGCCTCGATCGCGCAGGTCCACAAGGCGCGGCTGGCCGAGACCGGCGAGGAGGTCGCGGTCAAGGTGCTGCGCCCGGGGATCGAGCGCGCCTTCCGCAAGGATGTCGACGCCTTCCACCTCGCCGCCAGCCTGATCGAGATGCTCTCGCCGTCCTCGCGCCGGTTGCGGCCGCAGGACGTGATCGACCATTTCGAAGGCGTGGTGAAGGGCGAGCTGGACCTGAGGCTCGAGGCCTCGGCCGCGTCGGAGTTCGCGGCCAACATCAAGGGCGACGCGGGGTTCCGGGTGCCGCAGACGCTGTGGTTCCTGTCCTCGCGCCGGGTGATGACGCTGGGCTGGGTCGAGGGCATCCCGATCGGCGATGTCGAGGCGCTGAAGGCCGCGGGCCATGACACCGACGCGCTGGGCGAAAGGGTGCTGACGCTCTTCCTGTCCCACGCGCTGCGCGACGGCTATTTCCACGGCGACATGCATCAGGGCAACCTGAAGGTCGCCGCCGACGGCACCATCGTCGCCTATGACTTCGGCATCATGGGCGCGATCGACGAGTATACCCGCCGGGTCTATGCGGAAATCCTGATGGGCTTCATCCGCAAGGACTACCGCCGCGTGGCCGAGGTGCATTTCGAGGCGGGCTATGTCCCGCGCGACCGCGACGTGGACGAATTTGCCCGCGCGCTCCGCGCGGTGGGCGAGCCGATCTTCGGGATGGACGCCTCCCGCATCTCGATGGGGCGGCTCCTGTCCTACCTCTTCGAGGTGACCGAACGATTCGGGATGGAGACGCGGACCGAACTGATCCTGCTGCAGCGCACGATGGTGGTGGTCGAAGGCGTGGCGCGCAGCCTGAACCCGCATATCAACATCTGGCAGGTCGCCCGCCCGGTCGTCGAGGCCTATATCCGCGACAACATCGGCCCGCGCGCGTTGGTGCGCGACTTGTGGCGCACCGCGCAGGTGCTGGGGCGCTTCGGCCCGAAGCTGCCGCAGATCGCCGAGGCGATGCTTCTGCGCTCGGCCGAGCCACCAGCGCCGCCGCCGCCCCGGTCGCGCTGGCTGCGCACGGCGGCGCTGACGGCGCTCGGCGGCGCGCTGACGGCTGCCGGGATCGTGATAGGGTTGTGGATCTGACGGGCCGCTGGCTTTGCTTGACAGGGCGGGGCGGGGCAATCATGTAGCGGCGGACCGGAAAATGGCAGGAACAGACATGGCCTCGAAGGCAAAAGACGGGATCACGGAAACGGTGAAGACCGTTGTCTATGCACTTCTGATCGCGGGGGTGTTCCGGACGCTGTTCTTCCAGCCCTTCTACATCCCCTCGGGGTCGATGAAGGACACGCTGCTGATCGGCGACTTCCTCTTCGTCAACAAGATGGCCTACGGCTATTCGAAATACTCCTGCCCCTTCGCGATCTGCCCGATCTCGGGGCGGCTCTTCGGGTCGGAACCCGAACGCGGCGATGTCGTCGTGTTCCGCCACCCGGCGAACGGCCAGGACTTCATCAAGCGGCTGGTCGGAATGCCCGGCGACACGGTGCAGGTGACGGGCGGCCGGCTGATCATCAACGGCGCCGAACTGCCGGTGGAACCCGCCGGCATCTTCGAGGAGGTCTACGAACCCCAGGGCCCGAACCGTCAGCCGCCGTCCTGCGCCAATGCGCCGGTGGGCCTGGGCGGCATCTGCCAGTCCGAGCGCCTGGTCGAGACCCTGCCCGAGGGGCAGACCCACAACATCCTGAACATCGGCGACCGGCAACTCGACAATACGCCGCTGTTCACGGTGCCACAGGGCGAATACTTCTTCATGGGCGACAACCGCGACAACAGCCAGGACAGCCGGGTGCCGCTGTCGGTCGGCGGCGTGGGCTTTGTCCCGGCGGAATACCTGATCGGCCGCGCCGACCGGGTGATCTTCTCGTCCTCGGGGCGGTCGCTCTTCTTCTTCTGGACCTGGCGGCCCGACCGCTTCTTCAAGGCGGTCGAGTGAAGCTCGGCGGCGATCTCTCTGCCTTCGAGGCCCGGATCGGGCATCGCTTCGCCCGGCCCGACCTGCTTGTCACCGCCGTGACCCATGCCTCGATCGGCTCGCCCACGCGGCCCGACAACCAGCGGCTGGAGTTTCTGGGCGACCGCGTCCTGGGCCTGGTGATGGCCGAGGCGCTGCTGGCGGCCGATGAAAGCGCCGCCGAGGGCCAGCTTGCCCCGCGCTTCAACGCGCTGGTGCGGCGCGAGATGTGCGCCGAGGTTGCACGCGATACCGGCCTCGGCGACGTGCTGAAGCTCGGCCGGTCCGAGATGATGTCGGGCGGGCGGCGCAAGGACGCGCTGCTGGCCGACGCGATGGAGGCGGTGATCGCGGCGGTCTACCTCGACGCCGGGTTCGAGGCCGCACGGGCGGTGATCCTGCGGCTCTGGGGCGGGCGGATCGGCGGGGTCAAGGCCGACGCGCGCGACGCCAAGACCGCGCTGCAGGAATGGGCGCAGGCCCGCGGCCTGCCGCCGCCGAGCTATACGGAAACCGGGCGCAGCGGGCCCGACCACCAGCCGCTGTTCCGCATCGAAGTGCGGCTGGACAACGGCGCGGCCGAAGTGGCCGAGGCCGGGTCGAAGCGGCAGGCGGAACAGGCTGCGGCGGAACGGCTGCTGGCGCGGATGGAGAAGACAGATGACTGACACCACGACGCGCGCCGGTTTCGTTGCCCTGATCGGCGAGCCCAATGCGGGCAAGTCCACGCTCTTGAACCGGATGGTGGGGGCCAAGGTCAGCATCGTCACGCACAAGGTGCAGACCA
>JBJOQI010000029.1:0-3884 GCA_046050045.1 Pseudomonadota bacterium
AAAACATAGTCCATGAAATCACCTCGGAAAAACGCAGATCAATGGTCACATGTTACCACGGTCCTCCGCTGCCGGGCAAAACCTTTGCAACGTCGCCCCGCCTCTGGCATGACGCGCGCAATCTGCCGGGGACCAGCCCATGTTCGACGATCTCGACGACATCCATCCCTTGTTCGCGGGCGCACCGAAGTCGACCGAGTTCAAGAAGCTGAGGAAACGCCTCGTGCAGGAGGTGCGCGAGGCGACCGAGACCTATGGCATGATCGAGCCCGGCGCGCGCTGGCTGGTCTGCCTGTCGGGCGGCAAGGACAGCTATACCCTGCTTGCAGTGCTGCACGAGTTGAAGTGGCGCGGGCTTCTGCCGGTCGAGCTTCTGGCCTGCAACCTCGACCAGGGACAGCCGGGCTTTCCCGCGACCGTCCTGCCCGAGTTCCTGACGAAGATGGGCGTGCCGCACCGGATCGAGTATCAGGACACCTACTCCATCGTCGTCGACAAGGTGCCGAAGGGCCGGACCTATTGCGCGCTCTGCTCGCGGCTGCGCCGGGGAAACCTTTACCGTATCGCGCGCGAGGAGGGCTGTTCAGCGGTCGTGCTGGGCCATCACCGCGACGACATCCTTGAAACCTTCTTCATGAACCTCTTCCACGGCGGGCGGCTGGCGACGATGCCGCCGAAGCTGCTGAACGAGGATGGCGATCTGTTTGTCTACCGGCCGCTCGCCTTCGTGGCCGAGGCCGATTGCGAGAAGTTCGCGCGCGACATGAACTATCCGATCATCCCTTGCGACCTCTGCGGCTCGCAGGACGGGCTGCAGCGCCAGCAGGTCAAGCAGATCCTCGACGGATGGGAGGCACGCAGCCCCGGACGGCGGCAGGTGATGTTCCGCGCATTGATGAACACGCGGCCCTCGCACCTGCTGGACCCTTCGCTTTTCGACTTCGCCGGCCTGATGCGCGGCGGACCGGAAGCACCGGGTGAAGCAGACAATCGTCCGGATTTTCGGCTTCCGGATTAACCATTGCCTCACGCATGGCGCGGTAGGAGGGCTTTCCGGGCCCTTCCGCCCGATGCGCGAGGTTCGGATGACCGCTACCCCGTTCACAGAAGTGCCACGACCCAGGTCCGACGACGGCTGGCGCGAATGGGTCCGTGTCTGGGCCCTGTCGGCACCGGCGGCGGTGATCGCCTGGTATGCAGCCGGCCCGCTTGGTGCCGCGATTGCCGGAACGCTGCTGCCGGTCCTGCTGGTGCTGGCGTTTCGCCTGTCTGCCCCGGCAGCCGCCGCAGCCCCGCAAGCCCCCGCGCAGGCCGAATTGCCGCACCGCGCGGCCCTGGTTGCCGCCGCCGATGCAACGCTGCGGGCGGCCCGCGACGCCGGGCGGCAGACAGCGGTCCTTGTGATCGCAATTGACGATGCGGCCGACCTGCCCGCCCGCCACGGTCCTGCCGCGCTCGACCAGGTGCTGCGCCAATGCGCCGACCGCCTGTTCGGCTCGATCCGCGAAGGCGACATCGTCGCCCGACTGGACGGCGCACGTTTTTCCGTCGTGCTGTCGCCCGTCCGGCGCGCCGACCTCGAACTTCTCATTCAGTTGTCCGCCCGCCTGCAGAAGGCCGTGACACAGCCCTTCAGCATCGATGCGGCGACGGTCTATGTCTCGGCCTCGGTCGGGTTCTGCCTTGGCGCTCGCAATCCGGGCCAGGATGGCGAGGCGCTGGTTTCTGCCGCCGAACTTGCCCTCGCCGAAGCCATCCGGAACGGTCCGGGCGGCATCCGCGCCTATTCGGTCGAGATCGCAACTGCCTCGGCCCGCGATGCCGACCTGCGCAACGAACTCGACGCCGCCTTCGATGCCGGTCAGATCGTCGGGTTCTTCCAGCCGCAATTGTCCACCCACACCGGCAAGGTCACGGGATTCGAGGTTCTGGCCCGGTGGCAGCATCCGACACGCGGCGTGCTTGGTCCGGTGGATTTTCTCGATGCCGTCCACGAGGCCGGCCTGTCCGCGCGCCTGACCGAGACGATGATCTATCAGGCCCTGGCTGCCTGCCGCGCCTGGCGGTCAGAAGGCCGTCGCGATCTGACAGTCGCGGTCAACTTCGCGCGGGAAGACCTTGCCAATCCCTCCATCGTCGACCGGATCCGGTGGGAGCTTGACCGCTTCGACATCACCCCTGCCGCCCTGACGATCGAGGTGCTGGAAACCGTCGCAGCCGGGACCGAGACCGACATGGTGGTGCGCAACATCGACGCGCTCTCGCGGCTCGGCTGCCGGATCGACCTTGATGACTTCGGCACCGGCCATTCCTCGATCACCTCAATCCGCCGCTTTGCGGTCAACCGTCTGAAGATCGACCGCTCTTTCGTGACCAGGCTCGACAGCGACGAAGGCCAGCGCCGGGTGGTCTCGGCCATTCTGTCGATGGCCGAAAGGCTGGGGATCGAGACCCTGGCAGAAGGCGTCGAGAACCTGGCAGAACACGCCATGCTGGCACAGCTGGGCTGTGACTATGTCCAGGGCTTCGCCATCGCACGCCCGATGCCTTTGGTCGAAACTGCCGAATGGCTGGCCCGGCATGACGCAAAGCTGACCGCCTCGCCCAGAATACCACGCAAGGCGGGCTGACCACGCCGTGGCCGTCGGCGCACGACGGCCCGCGCCGCGCCGGGAAACCTGACCGCAGGGGCAACTGCGACGAGATATGGCCAAGCGGCGTCATGCGGCGCAGTGGCGGGGAAACCGCTTGACCTTTCCTGCCGCCTTCTGTTGATGCTCGCCAGACTTTGGCTGGGCGACACAGGCGGATACTCATGGACGACCAGGGCAAGAACCTCATCCTCGCGACGGTGCTTTCCTTCCTCGTGATCCTCGTTTGGTACACGTTCTTCGCGCCTCCGCCCGTCGACCCGACAACGACGCCCGCCGCCGTGACCGCGACCGAAGGCACCGCCAGCGAGGCTCCGGCGGCCGCTGCGACGGAGACGGCTGCCCCGGTGGCAGCAGCCACGGCGACCGAAACGGCGCTGGCAGCAGCCCCGCGCATCACGATCGACACGCCGCGCCTGCAGGGCACGCTGTCGCTGATGGGCGGCCGGATCGACGACCTCTACCTCAAGGATTACAAGGTCTCGCTTGACCAGGACGCCGCGCTGGTGCGTCTGCTCGCCCCGGTCGGCACCAGTGTCGAACGCGCGTCGAACGACTGGCACGAATACGAACCCGGCGACAAACCCTATTACGCGGTCTACGGCTGGTCGCCAGCGGGCGGCCTCGACGCGGCCCTCGTGCCCGACGCCCGCACGATCTGGCAGGTCGAAAGCGGCGACACCCTCGCCCCCGGCAAGCCGGTCACGCTGGTCTGGTCGAACGGCGCGGGCCTGACCTTCCGCCGCGTCATCGAGGTGGACGGGAACTTCCTGTTCACCGTGACCCAATCTGTCCAGAACACCGGCACCGCGCCGGTAACCCTTGCCCCCTACGGCATCATCGTCCGCCACGGCGAGCCGCGCACGCAAGGCAACTGGATCCTGCACGAAGGCGTCGTCCGCCGCTCGGACGGCCAGTTGCAGGAAACCGACTTCCCCGACATGCCCGACCTCGACGTCTCGGACCGCGAAGGCGGGCCGGCCGACGTGATCGAGGTCACTGCCGACGGCTGGACCGGCTTCACCGACCGCTACTGGATGACCTCGCTCATCCCCGCGCCCGGTTCGGCCTTCACCTCGGTGGTCAAGTATGTGCCCGGCTCCGACCTCTACCAGACCGAAACCCGCATGCCGGCCATGACGGTCGACCCCGGCGCAAGTGCCGAGGCCAGGTCGATGCTCTTCGCCGGCGCCAAGGAGTGGGAGGTCATCCGCACCTATCAGGACGACCTCG
>JBJOQI010000030.1:0-3172 GCA_046050045.1 Pseudomonadota bacterium
CGGTGACGATGCCGTCGCGAAGCCGGACCAGGATCTCGGGGCTTGCGCCCACGATCTGATAGCTGCCGAAGTCGAAGAACGTCAGGAAGGGCGAGGGGTTCGTCCGGCGCAGCGAGCGGTAAAGCGCGAAGGGCGGCAGCGAGAAATCGGCCGTCCAGCGCTGGCTTGGCACCACCTGGAAGATGTCGCCGGCGCGGATGTACTCCTTGGCCTTTTCGACGGCGGCCCGATAGGCTTCGGGTGCAAAGTTCGACCGGAACGGCCCGAGGTGCGCGATATCGCCAAGGTCCCGCGTCTCGCCGGGGACGTTCCGCTCCAGGTCGCGCACTGCGTCCATGACCCGTTCCGCCGCCTGCGCATAGGCCGCGCGCGCCGACAGGCCGGTGCTTGTCCAGGCGGGCGAGCAGACCGTGACTTCGCCCTTCACACCATCCAGCACCGCAACGACCGTCGGGCGCATCAGCACCGCGTCCGGCACCCCGATCGGATCGGGGTTCACGTTCGGCAGATGCTCGACAAGGCGGATCATGTCATAGCCGAGATAGCCGAACAGGCCTGCGGCAATCGCCGGGATGCCCTCGGGCATGTCGATCCGGCTTTCCGCGATCAGCGCCCGCAGGCTGTCCAGCGGCTTGCCCGGCATGACCTCGAAGGCCTTGTCATCGAACCGCGCCTGCCGGTTGATCCGGCTTTCGGTGCCCCGGCATTCCCAGATCAGGTCCGGTTTCAGCCCGATGACGGAGTATCGTCCGCGAACCTCGCCGCCGGTCACGCTTTCCAGCATGAACCGCATCGAGCGCGCATCGGCAAGCTTGAGCATCAGCGATACCGGCGTATCGAGGTCCGCCGCCAGCCGCGTGCAGACCAGCTGGTTGCGCCCTTCCCCCCAGGCGCGCTCGAATTCTTCAAACGACGGGAAAAGCGCCAAGATCCGTGCCCTACTGCAGTTGAGCGTTGATGGCCGCGATGGCCGGGCTGTTCAGGGTGATCCCGGCCTCGGACTGGATGCCCGATGTGAAAAGGTCGAGCAGGTCCTGCGACAGTCCCTGGGTCGCCCGCGCCTCGACCTGGCCGCGCAGTGCGCTGACCTCGGGGTCGGCAAGGTCGGCCGCATGCACCGCCGTCACGGCCAGCACATGGACAAGACCCTCTGCCTCGACAGCCTTCGACTTTCCGGCTTCGGTCTCGAACACCGCCTGGGCGATCTCGTCCGGTGCATCGGCGACATGGCCGCCGCGCGCAAACCCGTCGTAGCGGGTGGTGACCAGCCCGAGCGACTCAAGCGTGGCCCCGTTGTCGGCCAGAGCGGCGATCTCGGCGGCACGATCGGTCAGGCGCCGCAGCGTTTCATCCCTGGTCCACGCATCGACAACCGCATCGCGCACCTCGTCCAAGGGTCGCAGGGCAGGGGGCACGATTTCGTCAAGGCGCAGCGCAAAGACCCCTCCGTCATCCAGCGGGATCAGTTCGGGGAAGTCGTCGGCTGTCACGGCCGCAGCCGCCTCGCGGAAGGCCGAGTAACCGGCAAGCCCCCCTTCGCTGTCAGCCGTGAAAGACATCTGGCCAAGTTCCATTCCGGTTTCCTTGGCCACATCTTCCAGCGTCGCGCCCGAGGCGAGCAGATCCTCGATGCCCGAGGAGCGGTCGGCCACGATCCGGCGCGCTCGGTCCATCCGGGCTTCGCCATCCAGCTCGTCGCGTGCTTCATCGAAAGTGGTCTCTTGCGCCACGAGGATCGCGTTCATCGCAAAAAGTGCGGGCCCGAATTCCGACGGAAGGGGGCCGACAAGGCCGGGTTCGGTCAGGGCAAAGACGGCCTCGCCCGCGGCACCAAGGTCTTCCTTCGATTGCTCGCCAAGGTCGATGTCGGCCAGCGAAAGCCCGCGTTCGGCCACGACGGCGGCAAAGTCGACCTCGCCCGCGTCGATCCGGGCCTTGGCCTCGGCGGCGGCGGCATCGGACTCGAACACCAGTCGTTCGACCAGCCTGCGTTCCGGAACCACAAACTCGTCGATCCGCTCCTGGTAGGCCTCGCGCAGCGCGGCCTCGTCCACCTCGGCCTCGGCGGCGACCATGTCGGGCGACAGCCAGACGGTCGTCAGCTTGCGGGCTTCGGGCGCGGTGAAGGGGTCGAGATTGGCGTCGTAATAGGCCTTCACCTGGTCATCGGTCGGCGCGGGCACGGGTTCGGGCAGGTCAGAGGCGAACAGTTGCGCGAGGGTGAAATCGCGTGTCTCGCTTGACCACAGCGCGATCAGGTCGGCATAGCTCGCCGGAACCCGCGCCCCGTTGTAGGCCGCCGACTGCAGCACGCCGCGTGCGGCTTCGTCGCGCAGTTTGGCTTCGAATTCGGCTTCGGACAGGCCTTCCTGCTCCAGCACCATGGCATAGGTCTCGCGGTCGAATGCGCCGTCGATTCCCTGGAAGGCCTGGACCGAAAGAATCCGTTTGTGCAGTTCCGCATCGCCGACCGAAAGGCCGAGGCGGTCGGTTTCATTGTCGAGCGCGGCTGCGGCGAAAAGCTGCGACTGCACGGCGGTGTCCATGCCCAGGGCCTGCGCCTCGGCAAAGCCGATCCGCTGGCCAAGCTGGGCGGACATCGCGCTCATCTCGCGGTTCAGGGTGCGCGCGTAGTCGAGCGCGTCGACGTCGCGGTCACCGACGGTGCCGATCGAGGTCACGCGGCTTGAGAAATTGGTGACGCCAAAGCCGCCAAGCCCCAGGATCAGCAGCGCAAGTAGCGCCCAGACCACCGAGTTTGCACGCTTTTTCCTGAGCGCATTCGACATGCCGCGCCTCTCCTCAAAACACAGGCTTCGCAGGTGTTTAGGGCCTTACCCCGGCAGGGGCAAGGCTGCGCAGACGGCTCAGGGCCGGAAGGATGCAAGCCGTTCGGTCAGGGTGGCGATTCCGGCTGCATCGACATTCGCGAAGGCGATGCGAAGCTGGCGTGCGCCTGCGGGATCGCTGTCGGGCATGAACATGGTGCCGGGCAGAAGCAGTACCGAGGCCTCGGTCACCAGACGGCGCGCGAGAGTTGCCGCGCCGATGCCGAAGGGATGTTCGGCATAGGCGAAGTAAGCGCCGCAACCCAGAAGCTTCCAGCCGTCAAGCCGCGCGAAACCGGCGCTGATCGCGGCCCGGCGGGCGAGGATCTCGGCCCGTTCGCCCG
>JBJOQI010000031.1:0-14863 GCA_046050045.1 Pseudomonadota bacterium
GACCCCGGTCGAGAACGCCGACATGGGTCGCCATCGTCATCGCCTCGACCTGGTCGTGGGTCACATAGAGGAAGGTCGCCCCAAGATCGGCATGGATGCGCTTGAGCTCGACCCTGAGGTCAGCGCGGAGCTTTGCGTCGAGGGACGACAGGGGTTCGTCCATCAGGTAGATGCGCGGGTTGCGGACCAGCGCGCGCCCGATGGAGACGCGCTGCATCTCGCCGCCAGACAGCTCCGTCGCCTTGTTGTCGAGCTTGTGGGAAATCCGCAAGACCTCGGCAACCTGTTGAACTTTCGTGGTTATCTCTGCCGCAGCGAAGTTCAGGATCGGCGAGCGGAGCGGGAAGGCCAGGTTGTCGCGGACCGACAGGTGCGGGTAGAGCGAGTATTGCTGGAATACCATCGCCACATCGCGCTGCGCCGGGGTCTGGCCGTTGACGGCCTGGCCGCCGATGTGCACCTCGCCGTGGTCGGGCCGTTCTAGGCCGGCGATCAGGCGCAGGGTGGTGGTCTTGCCGGCACCGGTCGGGCCGAGAAGCACCACGAAGGCGCCATCCGGGATCGTCATGCTGACGTCCTGCAACGCGCGGGTCGCGCCAAAGGACTTCGACAAAGCGTCGAGACGGACCTCAGCCATGATGCACCCCCGCATTTGCGGCGGTGCGGAAAGCCCGTCCCGAGCCCGCGTCGAACACCGACAGCGTCGGCGCATTGAATTCGAGCGCGAGTGTCTCGCCGACCCTGGCCGTTGCACCCGAAGGAACCCGTGCCTTCAGCGTGCCGTGCGGGGCTGCGATCGTCACGATCTGCGTCGTGCCAAGATACTCGGCCGCCTCGATCCGCCCGCGATACTGGCCGGTGTCGGTTAACCGGATGTGTTCGGGCCGGACCCCCAGCACCAGATCGCGGCCGGCCACCTCCTCGCGCAGTTCCGGCACGGCCACGGAAACACCGCCGAGGCTGAGGCCGGTATCGCCGGGGCGGAAGCTGCCCTCGAAGCGCAGGAAGTTCATTGGCGGCGATCCGATGAAATCGGCCACGAACATCGTCGCGGGGTGGTCGTAGATCTCGCGCGGGGTGCCGAATTGTTCGACAACCCCATGATTCATCACGACGATCTTGTCGCCCATCTGCATGGCTTCCAACTGGTCATGGGTCACGTAGACGGTCGTGGCCTTCATCCGGTCGTGTAACGCGCGCAGCTCTTCGGCCATGTGTTCGCGGAACTCTGCGTCGAGCGCACCAAGCGGTTCGTCCATCATGAAGGCCTTGGGGTTGCGCACGATGGCCCGGCCCAGCGCGACACGTTGCCGGTCGCCGCCCGACAGGCCGGAAACGCCCTTGTCGAGCAGGTCCGAGATCCCGAGGATCCGTGCGACCTCGGCCACCTTCGCCTGAACCTGCGAGCGTGGAAGTCCTTGGGAAACAAGCGGATAGGCGATGTTGCGGCGCACCGACATGTGCGGATAGAGCGCGAACATCTGGAAGACCATCGCGATGTCACGCTGGCTGGCGGGCTTCTGGCTGACATCCTCGCCGTCAATCAGGATCTCGCCCGAGGTGGGCAGTTCCAGCCCCGCGATCATCCGCAACGTCGTGGTCTTGCCGCAGCCGGAGGGGCCGAGCAGCATGAAGAACTCGCCATCGCCGATGGTGAAGGTCGAGCCCTTCACGGCGGTGAAGGTCCCGAATTCCTTGCGCAGATTGCGGATGACGATCTCGGCCAAGGGCTACTCCGGGAAATGCGAGACGATGATGAACATGACGGTGCCCGTCAGTGTCACGAGGAAGGATGCCGTGTAGGCCCAGAGAAAGAAGGGCTGCATCAGCATGACGACGCCGAGCGCGATGAGGATGGTGGCGAGGATTTCCCACGATCCACGGCGCAGGCGCATCAAACCGGCGAAAAATGCTGACATCTCAGTCCCTTCCCACGTCTTCCAGACGTCTTCCCAACGTCTTCTTTACGTACGTACGTTCAGGATACGTTGGCGCGGTCATGGGGCCACCTCGTGTCCTGCCAGGGCCGCCTCTGCCCCGGCCCAGAGGCGGGTGACCAGCGCACCCGCGGGCTCGACCGCGGCGATGTCACCCACGCCGGTTCCGGCATAAAGCACGGCCGACAGCGGTGATCCCACCACACCGGGCAGCGGCGGCATGTCGCTGTAGCGGGGAACGTCTTCGGTGCCGTGGCGCATCACCACATCGCCTTCGCCGGGGCGGTTGGGGGCCAGCGGGCAGCCTGCGGCCTCCCAGGCGAGGAAGGTGTCGTTGCGCAGGACGCGATGCATCGCGTAGGGCCAGCCCAGATCGAAACAGTTGGTCAGGACCGAGTCCGCGCCAGAGGCCGCGACAAGGGCGGATTTGTAGGCGTCATGGTATCCCGCCTCGATCGTGGCGACGAAGCGGGTGCCCATGACCGCGCCCGCGGCCCCGGCGGCCAAGGCGCGGGCAATGCCGGCCGCAGTGCAGATGCCGCCTGCCGCCAGAACCGGCACCGCGTCCGCCTGCACCAGAACGGCCGGCAGCAGGTCAGCGGCGGCGGTCGTGCTCTGGACGTGGCCGCCGGCCTCGACCGACTGGGCGATCAGGAAATCCGCGCCCGCATCCAGTGCCCGGCGCGCGCCTTGCGCGCTGCCGACCTGAACGCCGACCCTGGCCCCGGCGCGATGGGCGCGGGCGATCCGCGCCGCGTCGATCCCGAAGGACAGGGTGACGATGCCCAGACCCGCGTCCAGCGCTGCATCGAACTCATCGCAGGGAAAATGCAGGACGAAGTTGCCATAGACCGGATGCCCGCCTGACGCCGCCTGCATCGCCTTTACGATGGCTGGGGCGGTTCCGGGGTCCGCCCAGGTCAGGGCCACGCCGCCAAGCCCCCCCGCCCGGGAAACGGCCGCTGCCAGCGCCACGGCGGTCTCTGACCCGACGGGGGCCTGCATGATCGGGACGGTCTGGCCGGTCAGGGTCAGCAAGGCCCGGACCTGGGGGGGAAGGGCACCGGTCATTTGCGCACCGCCCCGAAGGTGATGCCGCGCAGAAGATGCTTGCGCAGCATGATCGTGAAGACCATGACCGGCAGCAGGAAGAGCGTCGCCCCGGCGGCCACGGCGGGCCAGTCCTGTCCGCCGACGCCGATGATCGTCGGGATGAAGGGCGGCGCGGTCTGGGCGGTGCCCGAGGTGAGCAGCACGGCAAAGGCGTATTCGTTCCAGGCGAAGATCAGGCAGAAGATCGCGGTCGAGGCGATGCCGGTGGCGGCCTGCGGCAGCACGACCTTCCGGAAGGCCTGGAACCGGGTGTAGCCGTCGATCAGGGCCGCTTCCTCATACTCGCGCGGGATCTCGTCGATGAAGCCCTTCAGGAGCCAGACGGCAAGCGAGATGTTCACTGCTGTGTAGAGCAGGATCATCCCCAGATGCGTGTCCGACAGGCCGAGGCTGCGGTACATCAGGAAGATCGGGATGGCGACGGCGATGGGCGGCATCATCCGGGTCGACAGGATGAAGAACAGAAGGTCGTCCTTGAGCGGCACCTTGAAGCGGCTGAAGGCGTAGGCCGCAAGCGTGCCGAGGAAGACCGACAGGAAGGTCGAGCCGAAGCCGATGATGACCGAGTTCAGGAAGCGCTCGCCGAAGCGCGAGGGTCCGGCGATGACCATGCCGGACTGGCGCACGATGGCGTCGTACCAGGTTTCGGGCGGCGGCAGGTTCTGGAACGCGTCCTGCGCCACGCGGGTGCGGGTGGTGAAGAGGTTCACGTAGCCTTCGAGCGAGGGCTGGAACAGCACCTTTGGCGGGTAGGAAATCGAGTCCGGGCCCGACTTGAAGCTGGTCGAGATGATCCAGACCAGCGGCAGGAGCGTGATGACGGTGTAGAGCACGACAAGCACGCCCGCGACCCACTTCGAGCGGCGCGAGGGCTCGGTGATGGAATAGGCGGTCATCTTTCCTTCACCTTGTTCAGGGCCTTCACGTAGATCGAGGCCAGGCCGAAGACCGTGACGAAGAGGATGATGGCATAGGCCGAGGAATAGCCGGTGCGCCACTTCTCGAAGGCCTCGCGCTTGAGGTCGATCGATGCCAGCAACGTTTCGTTGCCCGGCCCGCCGCCGGTCAAGAGCACCACCATGTCGAACATCTTGAAATTCTCGATGCCCCGGAACAGCACGGCCAGCATCAGGAAGGGCAGCACCATCGGCACCGTGATCGTCCAGAACTGCCGCCAGGGCGAGGCGCGGTCGATCTCGGCCGCCTCGTAGATGTAGTCGGGGATCGACCTCAGGCCGGCAAGGCAGATGAGCATGACGAAGGGTGTCCACATCCAGGTGTCGACGATGATGATCGACCAGGGGGCAAGACCGCCCGGGCCCAGCATCGAGAAGGAGGAAGCGGGGGTGCCGGTCACAAGCTCGACCACATAGTTCACCAGGCCGATCTGCGGCTGGTAGAGGAAGGTCCAGAAATTGCCGACCACGGCAGGCGACAGCATCATCGGGATGACGATCAGCGTCGTCAGCAGGTCGTTGCCACGAAACTTGCGGTTGATGAGCCAGGCCAGCGCGAAGCCCAGCACGACCTGGAAGAACAGCGTCCACAGCAGGAAATGCGCGGTCGTCTGCATGTTGGCCCAGATGCCGTCGTCGGTCAGGATGCGTTCGTAGTTGCGCAGGCCGACCCACTTGACCTCGGCGTTGGGCTTGTTGGCGGCGAAGTTGGTGAAGGACAGCCGCACCGTCCAGATCAGCGGGAAGATGTTGATCGCCAGCAGCAGGAAGATCGTCGGTGCCACGAAGATCCAGGCGATGGCGCGGTCCGACAGGCCACGGACCTTCCGCGCGAGGGGGGCGGGCGTGGCGCGGACGGCGGCGTCGATCGGGTTTGACATGGAATGATCCCGCTTTGGGCGTGAGGACCTGCCCCCTCACCCTGCCCTCGTTCCCCGGGGGAGAGGGTGGCGTTGCGCGTGTCGGAAGGGGTGGATCCCCTCTCCCCGGGGTGGGGAGAGGGGTAGGGGGGTGAGGGGCCTAGAGCTTGCCTTCGTCCTCGAAGACTTCGGTCCAGTCGGCGATGAGGCCGTCAAGCGCCTCTTTCGCGGTGCCCTGGTCGGCCACGACGAAGTTGTGGATGCGCTCCTGCATGGCCAGCAGCAGCGAGGCATAGGCCGGTTCCTGCCAGAAGTCCTGCACGCCGCCCATGGCGTCGAGGAAGTCGCCCGCGAAGGGTGCGGTATCCTTGAAGCCCGGGTCGTCGAGCACGGCCTTGTGGCAGGAATATCCGCCCATCGACCACCACTTCTTCTGCACGTCGGGCTGGGCGAACCACTTGATGTATTCAAGCGCCGCGTCCTGCTTTTCGCTGTAGGCGACGACCGAGATGCCCTGGCCGCCAAGAGTAGAGGCCGCGACGTTCTGCGCCGGGTTGACGAAGAAGTCGATCTTGTCGCCGCCGGTGTTCGGGTCGGCATAGAGGCCGGGGAAGAAGGCGAACCAGTTCATCGCCATCGCCACCTGCCCCGACTTGAAGGCATCGAGCGACTGTTCCATGTAGGCGTTGTCATAGCCCGGCGGGGTCGCCGTCTTGTAGAATTCCTTGTAGAACTCAAGGGCTTCCACGGCTTCGGGCGAGTTCACCGCGCCTTCCATGTCATAGCTGCCGGGGGTGTTCTCGTACTTGAAGCCCCAGGCATAGAGCGCGCCGGTCGCGCCCATCGTGATGCCTTCCGAGCCGCGCTCGGTGAAGATCGAGGCGCCGTAGACGGTCTTGCCGTCGATCTCGCGGCCCTGGAAGAACTGGGCGATTTCCAGCAGTTCCTTCTGGGTCGTGGGCTCGGCCAGGTCGCGGCCGTACATCTCCTTGAAGGCGGCCTTGATGTCGTCGCGGGCGAACCAGTCCTTGCGGTAGAACCAGCCGTTCGCGTCGCCCATCGCGGGCAGGGCGTAGTAGTTCGGCGAGCCCTTGGGCCAGGTCGAATAGGCATAGACGGTCGCCGGGGCGAAGTCGTCCATGCTGATGCCTTCCTTGTCGAAGAAGTCGTTCAGCTTGACGTAATGGCCGTTCTCGGCGCCGCCGCCGATCCACTGGCTGTCACCGATCAGCAGGTCACAGAGCTTGCCGCCCGAGTTCAGCTCGTTCAGCATGCGGTCGGCGAAGTTGGGCCATGGCACGAATTCGAACTTCATCGTGTGGCCGGACTGCGCCTCGAAGTCCTTGGACAGTTCGACAAGCGCGTTCGCCGGGTCCCACGCGGCCCAGCACAGCGTCAGCTCCTCGGACTGAGCGGCGCCGGCAATTCCGCTGACCACAAGCGCGGTCGATGCGGCAAGAAGCCTTCTCTTCATCTTCAATCCTCCCTTGGGTGAATGGGGCAGCTTGGTCGCCACCCTTCTTGAATTGCCCGACGATAGGCACAGGTCGCCGAGTCTGTAAACCTATTTCTGAGGTACGCACCTCAAAACTCGGGAGCGCAAGTCTGGCCGCCGATCGGGAATCGCCAACCATTTGAAATGATTGCGCTTATCAAAGCGCTTTGGCAGCGGGGGCAAGGGCCGGAAGGTTTTCGCGCAGAATGATCTCGATGCGGATCGCTTCCTGCGCCGGGTCGATCGCCGTGCCGTCGCAAAAGGCCCGCAGCACCCGCAGCGCACTGCGCACCATGTGGCCGACATCCTGGGTGATGACCGCATCGAAGGTGCCGTCTTCGAGGGCCGCCCGGGCGGGCGGCGTCAGGTCATGGGCAACAACCGTCATCCCGGACGCGAGCCCCGCGTCGCGCAGGACGGCCGCCAGGCCACGGTTGCCCGCCCCGATCGAGTAGATCGCGTCGATCGGTGCAAGCGAGCCGAGGGCCGCCGAGACGAGGCGCACGACCGTTTCGGAATCGTCCCGACCCTCGATCGTGGGCAGGACGGTGAAGCCGGGGAAATGTTCGCGCATGGCCGCGTCGAAACCCAGCCGCCGCTCCATGTGATCACGCGACATCATCGACCCGGCCAGGACGAGGACTCGCGCCTCGCGGCGGCCGACGAACCGGCCGAGCAGCATTCCGGCGGTCCGGCCGGCGCGGATGTTGTCGATCCCGACAAAATGGCGGCGGGCGGAATTCGGCTGGTCGGACACCAGGGCGACGACGGGCACGCCCGCTTCGGCCGCACGCCGGATAGCGTCGCGGACCTGCGGGGTTTCGGGTGCCATCAGGCAGATGCCGTCGACGCCCTCGGCCAGCAGGGCGGCAAGACGGCGGACATAGGCCGCCGAATCGAAGGCCGGGACGAATTCGACCTCGGCCGTGATCCGGTCGAGCACGGCCCGCCCCGCTGTCGCGTCGATCGCAGCGGCCAGAGAGGACAGAAAGGCCGTCGGGCTGTCGGGCAGAAGGAAGACGAAACGGAAGCTGCGCCGCCGGGCAAGGTTCGCCGCCGCCGTGTCGCGCACATAGCCAAGCCGGTCGATCGCCTCGTTCACCCGCAGGATCGTGCCCGGGCGCACGCCGGGCCGCGCGTTCAGCACGCGGTCGACGGTGGCCAGGCTTACCCCTGCCTCGCGCGCGATGTCATTGACGGTGGGCCGCACGGCGCATCCTCCTTGCCGGAACGATGACGCCACGCATGAGGTACGTCAATCAGCGTCCGGCCCCGCCTTGGCCCGCAACCGGATTTTCCCTGCGGGCCGGGCCGACTCAGTTGACAGGCCAGCGCGGGTCCGGTCAGCCTGCGTGCGGTTTGACCCTGGGGAGGGAACGACATGAAGGCAGGTGCATTTGCGCTGGCCCTGATCCTGGCGGCGGGGGCTGCGGTCGCTGGCGGGATGGCCGAACCGGTGATGGAACCCGATGTCGTCGTCGAAGAGGCCGCGTCTTCGGCGGACGACAACTGGGTCGGCATCCTGATGCTGCTTCTGGTCGCGGCCGCCGTCGCCTCGGACTGACGCCACAGGTCAGATTGTCATCAACGGCGCGAAAAGCTGCGCTAGACTGTCCCCGCATTTCAGCGGAGGACTTTCATGAAGATCGCATCTTTCAACGTCGAGAATCTGTTCGACCGCGCCCGCGCGTTCAACGATGGCGCGGCGGGCACGCATTCGGATGTGCTCGACGCCCATGCCGAACTGAACAAGCTGTTTGACCTCGACGCCTATGACGAGGGCGTCAAGGCACGGATGCTGGTGCTTCTGGGGCAGCTTGGCCTGCTGCGGTCGGATGAAGGCCTCGACCGTGACGCGCCGCTGCGCGACTTCGTGCGGCTGCGCAAGACCCGTGGCCAGTTGCTGCGCCGCCCGCGCGACAGGGCCCTGCCGGTGGAGGTTGCCGCAGGGGGCAGGGGCGACTGGGTCGGCTGGGCGGAACTGAAGACCGAGCCTGTCGACGAGATCGCAATGGAGAACACGGCGCGCGTCATCCTCGACGTCGGGGCCGAGGTGCTGGCCGTGGTCGAGGCGGAAAGCCGCCCGGTGCTGAAGAAGTTCCACGAGATCCTGTCCGAACGGCTGGGCGCGCCGGTGCGCTATGCGCATATCATGGTGATCGACGGCAATGACGACCGGGGGATCGATGTGGGCCTGGCCACGGCGCCGGGCTTTCCGATCGGGGCGGTGCGGTCGCATGTCGATGTGCTGATGCCCTCGGGCGAGCCGGTGTTCAGCCGCGATTGCCCGGTTTACGAGGTCACGACGCCCTCGGGCGTGCTGCTGCATGTGCTGCCCAACCACTTCAAGAGCAAGTTCAACGACAACAAGGACAAGCGGCGGGCGCAGGCCACCGAGACGGCGGCGATCTACCGGCGGCTGCGGGATGCCGGGCACGAGAACGTGGTGATCCTGGGCGATCTGAACGACACGCCGGACAGCGCCGAGTTGCAGCCCCTGATCGGTGGGACCGACCTGCGCGACGTGTCCGAACATGCCGGTTTCACCGAGTTCCAGTACCGCGCGGCGACCGGCGGGCGCGGCATCGGCACCTATGGCACCGGGCGGGACGACCAGAAGATCGACTATATCCTGCTGTCGCCAGCGCTGTTTGCGCGGGTGATCCGCGGCGGCATCTTCCGCAAGGGGGCGCGGACCGGCAGCGACCGCTGGGACATGTATCCCAGCGTCACGTCCGAGGTTCACGCGGCCTCGGACCATCACGCGATCTGGGCGGAAATCGACATCTAGGGTTCTTTCCGGCTGCGTCATTGAGATTTCACGACCGCGATGCTAGGTTTGACCCATGGCCTTGCGACCGGGCCCCATACGGTCGCGCAACCCTCGGAGGACGATGTCCTGTCTGATCTCTCGCTGGCAGCCGGCGCAACGGCTGCAGGGGCGGTGCCGCTGATGGCCGGTTCCCCTGACGTATCGAGCGACCTTCTGCTCGACCGCATCCTGAAATCCCTCGATGACGACAAGGCAGAGGACGTGGTCTCGATCGACCTGCGTGGCCGCTCGTCGGTGGCCGATCACATGGTGATCTGCTCGGGCCGGTCGTCGCGGCAGGTGGGCGCGATCGCCGAAAAGCTGACCGAGCGCCTGAAGGAAGAGTTCGGGCGCAGCTGCAAGATCGAGGGCAAGGAGACCGGCGACTGGGTGCTGATCGACACGGGCGACGTGATCGTCCATGTCTTCCGCCCCGAGGTGCGCGAGTTCTACCAGCTGGAAAAGATGTGGATGCCCTCGACGCAGGGGTTCGCGCCCAAGGCGGCGCAGGTCTGAGCCATGCGCATCCACCTGTGCGTCGTCGGCCGCCTGCGGGCCGGGCCGGAGCGGGTGCTTGTGGACGACTACCTGGAACGGTTCGGCAAGACGGGGCGGGCGCTGGGCCTTGGCCCGGCAGTCGAGCATGAGGTCGAGGACCGCAAGAACCTTGGCATGGCGGCAGAGGCGCAATTGCTCGACCGGGCGATCCCGGCGGGCGCGGTTCTGGTGACGCTGGACGAGCGTGGGGCGCAGATGACCTCGCCCGAGTTCGCGGGGCTGCTGGCCAGGTGGCGCGATGCCGGGCGGCAGGACCTGGCGCTGGTGATCGGCGGCGCGGACGGGATCGACCCGGCCTTGCGGGCGCGGGCCGAGGCGTCGGTGTCGTTCGGACGGATGGTCTGGCCGCACATGCTGGTGCGGGTGATGGCGGCCGAGCAGCTGTACCGCGCGACGCAGATCCTGGCCGGGACGCCCTATCACCGGGTCTGAGCGGTTGCCCGTGCGATGGCCCCGGCGTAGAAGGGGCGCGATTTCCGAAGGAAGGACGCCGCCATGACCCGACCGAAGCCTGTCGTGCTGACCATTCTGGACGGCTGGGGGCTGCGGGAGGAAACCTTCGCCAATGCCGTGGCGCTGGCCGATACGCCGACCTACGACCGGATCATGGCGACCTGCCCGCATGCGCAACTGGTGACGCACGGGCCGGACGTGGGGCTGCCCAGCGGGCAGATGGGCAATTCCGAAGTCGGGCACACCAACATCGGCGCGGGGCGCGTGGTGGCGATGGATCTGGGCCAGATCGACCTTGCGATCGAGGACCGGAGCTTTTTCTCCAACGAGGCGATCCTTGCCTTTACCCAGACGCTGAAGGCCAGCGGCGGGACGGCGCATATGATGGGCGTGATTTCGGACGGTGGGGTGCACGGGCATATCGAGCATGTGCTGGCGGCCTGCGCGGCGATCGCGGGCGCGGGCGTGCCGGTGGCGCTGCACGCGGTGACGGACGGGCGCGATGTGGCGCCGTCCTCGGCGGGCGGGTTCATCGAGACCCTGCTGGCGCGGCTGCCCGCGGGGGCGACGGTGGCCAGCGTCACCGGGCGCTACTGGGCGATGGACCGCGACAATCGCTGGGAGCGGGTGGCAAAGGCCTATGGCGCGATGGTTCAGGGCGCGGCCGCGCACCGCGAGGCCGACGCGCGCGCCGCCGTGGCCGCGGCCTATGCGCGGGGCGAGACGGACGAGTTCATCGGCGCGACGGTGACCGGCGGCTTTGCGGGCGCGAAGGACGGCGACGGGTTCTTCTGCCTGAATTTCCGCGCCGACCGGGCGCGCGAGATCCTGCTGGCCGTGGGCGAGGATGCCTTCGCGGGCTTCGAGCGGGGGCAGCGCCCGCATTGGGCGGCGATCCTGGGCATGGTCGATTATTCCAAGACCCACGACACCTTCATGGCGGCGGCCTACCCGAAGCGGCCGGTGGTCAATACGCTGGGGTCCTGGGTGGCGGGCAAGGGCCTGCGGCAGTTCCGGCTGGCCGAGACAGAGAAGTATCCGCACGTCACGTTCTTCCTGAACGGAGGCCGCGAGGCGCCGGAAGTGGGCGAGGACCGATACATGGCACCCTCGCCCAAGGTCGCGACCTATGACCTGCAGCCCGAGATGTCGGCGGACGAGGTGGGCGACCAGTTCGTCAAGGCGATCGAGGCCGGGTACGACCTGATCGTGGTGAACTTTGCCAACCCCGACATGGTGGGGCATACCGGCATCCTCGAGGCCGCGATCAAGGCCTGCGAGGCGGTGGACCGCAACCTGGGCCGCGCCGTCGCCGCGCTGGAAAAGGCGGGCGGCGCGATGATCGTGACGGCGGACCATGGCAACTGCGAGCTGATGGTCGACCCGGTGACCGGCGGGCCGCATACCGCGCATACCACGAACCCGGTGCCCGTGGCGGTGATCGGCGGCCCGGCGGGGTCTGCCCTGCGCAACGGGCGGCTGGCCGACCTTGCGCCGACGGTGCTCGACCTGATGGGTCTGGATCTTCCGCCCGAGATGACCGGCCAAAGCCTGATCGTCCGCACGTGAAGCTGCTTCGACCCCTTCTGGTCTGTCTGGTGCTCGGCGCGCCTGCGCTGGCCCAGGACACGACGGCAGACCTTGCCGCCCAGGCGGCGACCCGCCTGCGCGAGGCGGTGACGGCGCTGCAGGGGGCCGACGGCGCAAAGGACCGGGTCGCGGCGCTGACCCAGACGATCGGGGCCTATGAGCTGGGCCTGTCGGTGTTCCGCGAAAGCCTGCGGGCCGCCGCGATCCGCGAGAAGGAGGTCACAGACCGCCTCGATGCCAAACGCGAGCGGGTGGCGCGCGTTCTGGCGGCGATGACGGCGGTTGAATCCGCCAGCGATGCGCTGCTGTTCCTGCATCCCGACGGGCCCGAGGCCGCGGTCCGGTCCGGTCTGGTCCTGTCGTCGGTCGCGCCTGCATTGCAGGCCGAGGCCGAAGCCCTGCGTGCCGACCTGACGGAAATCGCGGCGCTGCGGGCGCTGCAGGAAGAGGCGGCCTCGGTCCTGCAAGCCGGGCTGGTGGCCGCGCAGGATGCGCGCACCGCGCTGAGCCTTGCGATCCAGGAAAGGACCGACCTGCCGCGCCGGTTCCTGGAAGACCCCGAGGAGCTTCAGGCCCTGCTGGCCAGCGCCGATACGCTCGATGCCTTCGCGATCGGCCTGAGCGGCATGGAAAGCGACATCGGCCCGCCGCTGGGTGACTTCGCCGGGGCGAAGGGCAGCCTGCCGATGCCGGTGCTGGGGCGGATGCTGCGCCGGCCGGGCGAGGCCGATGCGGCCGGGATAAGCCGCCCCGGATTTCTGGTCGCGACCGCGCCTGCGGCGCTGGTGACGAACCCCTGGCCGGCAACGGTGCGCTATCGCGGGCCGCTGCTGGACTACGGAAATGTGATGATCCTTGAACCCGCGCGGGGCTATCTGATGGTGATCGCCGGTCTCGGGACAGTCTATGGTTCGACGGGCGACGTGCTCGACGCCGGCGCGCCGATCGGCCTGATGCCCGAACGGGCCGGGGCGGCGGCGCAAACCGGTGGTGCAGAGCGTACGGAAACGCTCTATGTGGAGCTGAGACAGGATGGCGAGACGCTCGACCCCTTGGGGTGGTTCGCGCAGACGGGCCAGTGACCGGAACGGAAAGGTATGCAGGCGATGAGGAAGTTCGTGATGGCCGCGCTGGGCGGCACGGTGGCCGGGGTGATCGCGACGACGCAGGTCGCCGGGCCGCTGATCGCGCAGGAGGCCACCGGGGAACCGACCGTCTACGAGCAGCTTGACCTGTTCGGCGACATCTTCGAGCGGATCCGTGCGCAATATGTCGAGGAGGTCGACGAGCAGAAGCTGATCGAAGCCGCGATCAACGGGATGCTGACGTCGCTCGACCCGCATTCCAGCTACATGGCCGCCGACGATTTCGCCGACATGCGCGTGCAGACCCGCGGCGAGTTCGGCGGTCTGGGCATCGAGGTCACGCAGGAGGAAGGCTTCGTCAAGGTCGTCTCGCCGATCGACGGGACGCCCGCTGCGGATGCGGGGATCCAGGCGGGGGACTTCATCACCCATGTCGATGGCGAAAGCGTCATGGGCCTGACGCTTGACGAGGCGGTCGAACTGATGCGCGGCCCGGTCGGGTCCGAGATCGTGGTGACGATCGCGCGCGAGGGCACGGATGAACCCTTCGACGTCTCGATCGTGCGCGACACGATCAAGCTGACGGCCGCCCGCACGCGGCTGGAAGGCACGACCGTTGTGGCCCGCGTCACGACGTTCAACGACCAGACCTACCCGAACCTCGAGGACGGGCTGAAGAAGACCATCGAAGAGGCCGGCGGGCTGGACAAGATCAACGGCGTGGTGCTGGACCTGCGCAACAACCCGGGCGGGCTTCTGACCCAGGCGATCAAGGTCTCGGACGCCTTCCTGGAAAAGGGCGAGATCGTCTCGACCCGCGGCCGCAATCCGCAGGACAGCGAAAGGTTCAACGCCGAACCGGGCGATCTGGTGGGCGGCAAGCCGGTGGTCGTGCTGATCAACGGCGGGTCGGCCTCGGCCTCGGAAATCGTGACGGGTGCGCTGCAGGACCACCGCCGCGCCATCGTCGTCGGCACCAAGAGCTTCGGCAAGGGATCGGTGCAGACCGTGGTGCCGCTGCGGTCGGACGGGGCGATGCGGCTGACGACGGCGCGCTACTACACGCCGTCGGGCCGGTCGATCCAGTCGCTGGGCATTTCGCCCGACATCTGGGTCGAGCAGCCGCCGCTGGACCCCGAGGCCGAGACCGCCGCCGCCGAGGGCGAAGAGGGTGCCGCCGACCGCCGGGTGTCGGAAGCCGACCTGCGCGGCGCGATCTCGAACGATTCGATGAGCGAGGATGAAAAGCGGGTGCTGGAAGAAGAGCAGGCCCGCGCCGAGGACTCGGCCAAGCTGCGCGAAGAGGATTACCAGCTGGCCTATGCCATCGACATCCTGAAGGGCCTTGCGGCCGTGAAGCCGGCCGAGTGAGGCAGGCGTGACGGCAGACCTGCCCTACCGCCCCTGCGTGGGCGTGATGCTGATCGACGCCCGCGGCCTGATCTTTGCAGGACAGCGCAAGGACAGCGAGGTTTCCGCCTGGCAGATGCCGCAGGGCGGGATCGACGAGGGCGAAAAGCCGAGGGCCGCGGCGCTGCGCGAGCTCTGGGAAGAAACCGGGGTGACCGCCGACAAGGTCGATCTGGTCGCGAAGATGCACGACTGGGTCACCTATGACCTGCCCGATCACCTGGTGGGCAAGGTCTGGGGTGGCAAGTACCGGGGCCAGCGGCAGCGCTGGTTCCTCTTCCGCCTGACGGGCACAGATGCCGACATCGACATCGCGACCGAACATCCCGAGTTCTCGGAATGGCGCTGGATCGGTGCCGATGACCTGCTCGCCTCGATCGTGCCGTTCAAGCGGGCGGTCTACGATCAAGTCGTCACGGCTTTTCGCGCCTATCTGGCCTGAGGGCTGCATTCCCGGACTCGAAAAGAGAACAAAACGGGAATATCATCGCTGCATGCGAGCGAGTGATTCAGTCCTGCCTGTCCGCCGGACAGGCGTGGGGGCGCTGCCCCCGTCGCCCTTCAGGCGACTCCCCCGGGATATTTCCGCAAGGA